>NZ_JAGQBV010000038.1:0-25563 GCF_024345815.1 Cyanobium sp. HWJ4-Hawea
CTGCCATTGAGATCGGCCAAAAGGCGACCCTGGGGATCGGCAATGGTGATGCTCCATACGGGGCCCTCAGCGCCGACGAGGCTCGCAACCCTCTGCTGGAGGGCAGGACAGCTCACCTGTTGCTGTAGCTGGAGCGGCCCAAAAAGGGGCGGCAGGGCTGGCGGCAGTATGGAAAACTGGGCAGTGGCAGGCGCACCGAGCAAGGGAACAAGCAGCAGCCCTAGGGCCCACCGGCTGGGACCTGCAATTGCCATTTCAGCGGGCGTTGGTTTGGAGATCAGTAACCGTTCCGGTTACGCGGTAATTGGTGCCCTCAATCTCGACCGGAGTACCAATTTTTAGGTTTTGGTTGCCGAATACCACTCCCCCACCACTTTTGCGGCCCTGACCCTCGAGCACAAAGCGGGCATCCAGGCTGGCCAGGGATTTCTGATTGGGATCCTTGGCAGTGACAACGGTGCCATTGGGCTGGACGGCCGTTAGCAGGCGCTGGAGGGGAATCACCTGTTTGACGTCAACAGAGCCGTGGGGTTGGTTGCGAATCACAATCGCCACCCTGCCTTCTTCCCGGGTCTGGGCCATCAACTTGGCGGGATTTGCCACTGGTACTCCGCGCACATCCACACTCACGGTCACGGGAATCAGGCCTCCCGTTGCCTTGGCAATGGCGCCACTGAGCTTGGGGCTCCAGATAACACCGCCCAGGGCCAGGACAACGGCTGCTGCTGCTCCCAGGTCGACAAGGCCCCAACCGGATTTTTGGTTGGGGATCGGGGCGTTGCTCTCAGGGGCCATCCAGGGATGTTGCTTTTGGCGCAGTTTACGGAGCCTGCACAAACGGTCTAGCCCTAACTAGCGGCGCAGGCCCTCAATTAAGGAATCGACCATTTTTAAATTTGCTCCAATTCCCAGGGGCTCGCCCCCAGCAAACGCCAGGGCCTGCTCCTCCGCATCGGGTTTTTGTTTGAAGCTCTCCACCAATCGGTAACCATCAGGGTCCTGGCGGTAGAGCTCCCATTCACCGGGAAATGCCCTGCGTAGTGCACTGCCATCGAGTGGCAACAGGCTGTAGGCCGCCTGCCACTGGGAGAGGAAACCACGGCGCCGTTCCCTCGCCACGCTGCCAATGCCAACCGCCGCATCCTCTAGGGCGCCATTAACGACAACAACGGAGCCAAGATGCTGGCCGCAGACCTGCTCAAAGTCGCTGTAGTCGGGCTGGCCTGGGGCCACGGCCACGAGCAGGCCGGCTGTGGGCCCCTCCGATTGCACAAGCCGGTGACCCCGGAAATCGGCCATGCAGTCGGCCAGGTCGGGCCCATCGCGCTTGGCCAGGGCACAGGCCCCCGCATCCGGAAAAAGCAGCTTGGGCGCCAAGCCCTGATCCCGCAGAAATGCCGCTAGCCGGAGCACCACCGGCAGCAGGCGCAAGCCCTGAAAACGCCAATCAACGGTCCAACGCCCCTTTGGTTCTGCCGTCAGGGCCGCAAGCAGGGCCTGCTGCGCCTGGCCTTCGGCGGCATGCAAATCGGCCGGAAGCATGGATCGGGGATCGTATGGGCAGACCCTACTGAAGCTCTGCCATGGCTAGCAAAACAGCCTCGGGAACCCTGGCCAGCACAACCTCGGGCTCGGTAAGCCAGGGGCCCAGGCTAATTCGCAGGCCACTGGCGGCTTCGTCCGCCCCATACCCCATGGCTAGCAGCACGGGGCTGGGACTGGACTTACCACTGCTGCATGCGGAGCCGCTACTCACCGCCAGGCCCTGACGCCAAAGGGCCCGCACCATTTCCCTACCGGAGATGGGTTGTCCACCCCTATTTCTTAATACGAGGCTGATGTGATGGGGCAACCGCTGCAGGCCAGGCGCTGGCCCGGTCCGCTGCACGCCCGGCAGGGCCTCCAGGGCCTCCATCAGGGCATCGCGAAGTTCCCAATTTTTTGGGGAATTGGCCAGCTGCCTTGCCTTGATCAGCTCTGCCATGGCAGCGGCAAAGCCCGCGGCAAGCACCACCGATTCAGTGCCAGAACGCAATCCAAATTCCTGGGCACCCCCTCCCAAAAGGGGCTTGATTTCCACACCCTGGCGAACCAGTAGGGCGCCAATACCCCTTGGACCACCAATTTTGTGGGCCGTCAGGCTGAGCAAATCAATCGGCAACCCATGAAAATTGACCCCTTGATGCCCCACCAACTGGACGGCATCCGTGTGAAACAGCACCCCCCCAGCTCGGCACAGCTCGCCAATGGCCTCAATGGGCTGAATAGTTCCAACTTCACTTTGGCCCCAAATAATTGAGACCAGGCGTGTGGGAGGCGCCAGCAAGGGGCGCAGGGCATTCAGATCCACCAGGCCCTCCTGATCCACGGGTATCTCTTCGACCAGCCATCCCATCGCCGCCAACTGAGCGGCGGCAGAGACCAGGGCGGGGTGCTCAACCGCGGAGATCAGCAGCCTGCCCGGCGCCATATTTTGCGTGGCCCCCAGCAGGGCAAGGTGCAGCGATTCGGTGCCGCCACTGGTGAAGAGCAGGGAATGGTCTGCGGCGCCTAGGCCCGAGCAAATGGCCTGGCGACTGCGCTCCAGGCAATCCGCTGCCACCAGGCCAAAGCCATGCAGGCTGGAGGGATTAGCCCAGGCCCCAGCCTGGGCAATTGCCATCGCCTCAAGAACTTCCTTGCCAACGGGAGTGGTGGCGCAGGCATCGAGGTAGAGGCAGTTGGCTTCAGAAGTCAACGGAACCGGCATCGTTGATTTGGCCTATGCGCGCCCTAGTGCGCGATTCGAGGGAATCGCTAGCCATCGCCACCAGATCATCCAGGGATGTTTGGTTGAGCAGGGCCTCGACCCTGGCCCGGGCTTCGGCGGAGGGGCAAGCCTCGGGCTGAATGCAGCCATTGGCGCAGACCTTGGAGCAATCGATAGATGGAGCTTCGAGTGGAGGCTCAAGTTTTAGGGGCTCAGGTTTTATGGGCTCAGGCAGGCTTTCCGCAAAGAAATCGGGGGTGATTACGCCGTCAAAAACCGCCTCCGCAGGACCAGTCATGAAAATGTGGCCACTTTCCTGATCCCAATCGATCTCCAGTGGTCCTCCTGGTAGGTCCAGGCGGGCCCGATTTGCCGCCAGGCCCAGCCTGTGGCAAACCACCAGGGTGGCGCAGGCTCCGGTTCCGCAGGCCAGGGTTGCACCAGCCCCCCTCTCCCAGGTGCGCATTACGAGGTGATTTGGGCCGATTATTTGCACAAAGTGCACGTTTGTCTTGGCTGGAAAATTGCGGTCAACCTCCAGGGCTGAACCTAGATATTCCAAATCCACAGACTCCACATCCGCCACTGGAATGACCAGATGGGGGTTGCCCATGCCCGCCGCACCTACGGCAAAAGCTTGCTCACCCACCGCCAGCTCCCCCTGGGGTATGCCCGCGGGCCCGATCTCCAGGAGGGTGGGCACTGCCGAGGGATCCACTAAGGGCACCCCCATATCCACCCGGATCAAGCCTTGCTCCTGTAATACGGGCACGATTGGGCCAGCTTGAGTTTCGATAACCCAGGAACGGCCTGGATTGTCTCCATCGCTATCGGCAAGGAAGCGGGCCAGGCAGCGAATGCCATTGCCACACATCTCCGGTTCTGTCCCGTCGGCGTTGAAAATGCGCATCCTCAGCTCCCCCCCCTCTCGCGGGGGCACGGCCAGGATTAAGCCGTCTCCCCCCACCCCAAAGCGCCTGTCGCAGAGGCCCCGGATCAGTTCAGGTGTCAGACCAAAGCAGAAGTCAGTGCTATCCGCATCGCGGCCATCCAGCATCAGGAAGTCGTTGCCTAGGCCTTGGTACTTACTGAACTGGAGCACGATGGGTGGATCGGTACATATCGATGAATCCTATGCAGAGCTTTTTTGAGCGTCGACCAGCCAGCCTCGACACCGACCAGCCCAGCGTGCGCCATATCCAGGACTGGATTCGCCGCCAGATTCCCGTAGCAATCCAAATCCATGGCGGTGAAGAGCTCGCCGGCACAATTCAGTGGCAGGACCTGCAATATCTGGCCCTCAATCCCGGTCAAGGCAAGCCCCTGATCCTTATCCAAAGGCAATCGGCTGCCTTGATGCGCCCCCTGGGCTGAGCAGGCTCCTATGGCACGATCAAAGCCATAGGCGCGGCCCGTTTTCGGCTCCGCCCCCTTCGAGAGCCTGCAGTGAGCGAAGCGTCCCGATACCAACCCCAGCTGATTGAGGAGCGGTGGCAGCAGCAGTGGGATGCCCAGCAACTGCACCAAACCCCTTCAGAGCCATCGAAGCCTGGGAATAGCTACTACGCCCTTTCGATGTTTCCCTACCCATCGGGGAACCTCCACATGGGGCACGTGCGCAATTACGTGATCACAGACGTGATTGCCAGGGTTGCCCGGATGCGGGGCAAGCAGGTGCTTCACCCCATGGGCTGGGATGCCTTTGGTTTGCCGGCAGAAAATGCCGCCATTGAAAGGGGTATTGAGCCCGGGGTCTGGACAGACCAAAACATTGCGTCGATGCGCGGCCAATTGAAAAGGCTCGGGCTATCTATCGACTGGGATCGGGAAATTGCCACCTGCCACAGCGATTACTACCGCTGGACCCAGTGGTTGTTTCTGCAGTTTTTGGATGCTGGCCTCGCCTACCAAAGAGATGCCACGGTGAACTGGGATCCCATCGACCAAACCGTGCTGGCCAACGAGCAGGTGGATGGTGATGGCCGTTCCTGGCGATCTGGGGCACTGGTTGAAAAAAGGAAGTTGCGCCAGTGGTTTTTAAGGATCACGGCCTATGCCGATGCCCTCCTCGATGACCTGCCAAAACTGGAGGGCTGGCCGGAGCGAGTTCGCACCATGCAGGCCAACTGGATTGGTCGTTCAACGGGTGCGGAGCTGATCTTCAAGGTTTCTGCTGCGGATGGCTCAGGCGACGGTCAGCAGATCACTGTCTTTACAACCCGCCCCGACACCCTGTTTGGGGCCACCTACCTGGTGCTTGCACCGGAGCACCCCCTGGTGGCCCAGCTGACTTCCCCAGAACAGCTGTCGGCCGTTGAGGCCTTCTGTGATTTGGTGAGCCGTGACAGCGACCAGGAGCGCACCGCCGAGGACAGGCCCAAGCGCGGTGTGGCGATCGGTGCCATGGCCGTCAATCCGGTTAGTGGCGAGCCAATTCCAATCTGGATTGCCGACTACGTGCTCGCCGACTACGGCACTGGAGCAGTGATGGGGGTGCCTGCCCACGACCATCGTGACTTTGCCTTTGCAAGCCAATACGAACTGCCAATGCGGCAAGTGGTGATTCCAGAGGAATCGGATCCCCATGACTACCTAGGGGAGGCCTGGGCAGGAGCGGGCGTACTAATCAACTCTGGCCGATTCGATGGGATGGCCACTGCAGCAGCCAAGCAGGCCATCACTGGTGCAGGTGCTGAAGAAGGATGGAGTCGGATAAAAGTGCAGTATCGGCTTCGCGATTGGCTGATTTCCCGCCAGCGCTATTGGGGTTGTCCAATCCCGGTAATCCATTGCCAAGAATGTGGCGTTGTACCTGTACCAGCCGACCAACTACCGGTGGAGCTACCTAGGGATGTGGCCTTTACCGGTAAGGGCACATCACCCCTTGCCCAATTGGAATCTTGGCTAAAGGTTGATTGCCCCTGCTGCGGAAAACCAGCCAGGCGCGAAACAGACACCATGGACACCTTTATTTGCTCCAGCTGGTATTTTCTACGCTATAGCGATCCCCATAATATCCAGCTCCCATTTAGTCGGGAAGCGGCAGACCAGTGGTTGCCAGTGGACCAATACGTGGGGGGAATTGAGCACGCAATCCTTCACCTTCTCTATGCCCGATTCTTTACCAAAGCCCTAAGGGATCGGGGCCTACTCAGCTTTGACGAGCCCTTTACGCGCCTACTCACCCAAGGAATGGTGCAGGGCATCACCTTTAAAAACGAAAAGACAGGCAAATACATTGCACCCGCCGAAGTAGTAAATCCAGATGATCCAAGGGATCCGGCCACAGGAGACAGGCTGGCAACCTTTTACGAGAAAATGTCTAAGTCTAAATATAATGGCGTTGACCCATCCCTAGTAATAGATAAATATGGGGCAGACACCGCTCGCATGTTTATCCTTTTCAAGGCTCCCCCTGAAAAGGATCTTGAGTGGGATGACGCCGATGTGGAGGGTCAATACCGCTTCCTTCAGCGGGTTTGGCGACTGGTAGATGCTGCCATTGAAAGGGGCCTGGGCCTTGCCAAGGGGGAGCCAACTGAAATAGCCCCCCATATCCTCGAGAAACTAAACGGCTCGGAGCAGAATTTGCGCCGTGCGGTGCATACGGCCATAGCAGCCATCGGTGAAGACCTAGAGGGCGACTTTCAATTCAATACGGCTGTTTCTGAGTTGATGAAGCTGAGTAATGCCATGGCAGAGAGCCTGGTCGATGCCCGAAGCGAAATAGCCGAAGAGGCTCTCCGCAACCTGCTGGTGCTGCTGGCTCCCTTTGCACCCCACCTGGCTGAGGAGCTTTGGCAGAAGCTTGGCGGGGAAGGAAGCATTCACCAACAGTCCTGGCCCCAGCCAGACCCCAAGGCCCTTGTGCGGGACACCATTGAGCTTGTTATCCAGATCAAGGGCAAGACCCGCGGCAGCATTGAGGTGCCCGCAACGGCCGATAAATCAAGCCTCGAGGCATTGGCCCTGGCGAGCGAAATAGCCCAGAAATGGTTGGAGGGGAAATCCCCCAGCCGGGTAATTGTGGTGCCAGGGAAATTGGTAAATTTGGTGCCCTAGCCGCATCGCTGCCTAGGCAGATGCTGCCAGGCGTTGCCGCATAAGCAGGATCTGGTCATCGATCAGTTCCCTGGCTTCATCGAGATTTGCCGCGCATCCCATCGGATAACCGCTGCGGTGCCGAATTACGTAACGCAGATGGGGTGGGGCGCTAGCTCGAAATCCCACCTGGCAATCGTGGTGGGTCCACTCAGCTAGGCAACTTGGTTCAGGCATCGCCACTGGGGCTAACCCACTTAGCAAATCCCATCCTGGCTGTGACGGCAAGGCTAAGCACCTGGAAGATATGGGTTTCGGCAAATACGCCGCTCAGGCCACAGCCTGAAATTGCAAATCTGCAGGTTTACCCCAATCGCCTTTGGCCGAGTAGCCCCGGTCGTTGGCGCAGAGGTGGCGCAGGATCCAAAACAGGGGTTCTGGGCTGGCGATAGCCAGTTGTTGCTGGAGTTCTTCAACGCTTCGGGGCACCCCATCCGCCAGGGCAGCTTCGAGTTGCTGCTGAAGGCCGAGGATCTCTGCAGCAGCCTTCTTGCCCGCCTCGACCCCAGGCTGGTGGTAGGCGTTCACGTTCACAAGTTCGCCATAGAGCCCCACCGCCCTCTCAAACAGGGCAATCAGGGCACCCAAACTGCGGGCATCAAAGCTGCGCATCGTGATGCTGAGGGTCTGACGTCCCCCTTCCATCAGGGCAGCGCGGGTTCCCTGGAGGAAGCCGTCAAGGAAGTCGCCGGGTCTCTCCCCGTCGATGGCGGGAATATCGCTCGGATCATTCAGGGCCTCGATGAAGGTGACGAAGAAGTTGTCGACCCCATCGCGCAGCTGTTGCACATAGGCGTGTTGATCCGTTGAGCCCTTGTTGCCGTAGACGGCAATTCCTTGGTGAACCTCCGCGCCATCCCGATCCCATTTCTTGCCGAGGCTTTCCATTACCAGCTGCTGCAGGTAACGGCTGAAGACCTCCAGGCGATCGCGGTAAGGAAGCACCACCATGTCGCGCTTGCCCCTGCCCTCGCAGGCCGCATACCAGGCGGCGGCTAGCAGGGCTGCCGGATTGCCACTGATGCTTGCAACCCTGGTGGCTGAATCCATCGTGGCGGCACCCTCGAGGAAGCCCCGTAGGTCGGCGCCGATCAGGGCAGCAGGCAGCAGGCCCACCGCGCTAGTGATGCTGGTGCGGCCCCCCACCCAATCGAACATGTCAAAACGGCGCAGCCAGTTTTGGGATTCGGCAATTTGGTCGAGCTTGCTGCCCAGCAGGGTCACGGCCACTGCCTGTTGGGCCCACTGGCCGCCACGGGCCTCAAGCCGGTCACGGGCCTGCTCCATGCCGATGTGGGGCTCGGGAGTTCCTCCCGATTTGCTGACCACAACCACCAGAGTGGTGGCCAGCCGCGAATCGAGGGCCGCCAGGGTCCGGCTCATGCCCTGGGGGTCAACGTTGTCGAAGAAGTGGAAGGGGAGCCCCTTGCCCTCTTCCTGCAGGGCCCTAATCATCAATAGGGGGCCAAGACCAGAACCACCGATGCCAATCCAGAGCACATCGGTGAAGCTGTGGCCATTGGCCGACTTAATCGATCCGGCAAGAATCTCCTGGCCGAAGGCCTCCAGTCGATCGATCTCCTGGGCTATGTGGTCCCGGCTGGCAGGGTCGGGGGCCAGGCCAGGGTCCCTCAGCCAGTAATGGCCCACCTGGCGCTGTTCATCGGCGTTGGCGATCGAGCCTGCTTCCAGGGCAGCCATAGCTTGGAAAGCCCGGTCAAAACCTGGGCCCAACTCCGCCAGCTGGGCGGAACCCAACTTCATCCGGCTCACATCAAGCCAGAAGCCGAGATTGTCGTCGTACCAAAGCAGCTCGCAGAACCGATGCCATTGGGTTGCCGGACTGGAAGCGTCGAAATCGGCAAGCATCTAGAAGCTGCTTAAAGGGCTCTTTTGCAGGTTAGTCCTGCCCACCTACCCCCACCTCAGCCATAGCCGGCCAAGGGACCGTTCTATGGCGCTGGGACTAGTCGAAAAAATTCCTTAAGATCGCTGAGGCTTTACAAATACATGCGGCTCGGGCGGCGCCACCTTCAAAGCAGGGCCTTCGGGGTGGCGGCAATGGCGCTTGGGCTGGCACTGCTGCCCCTAGCTGGCGAGCCAGGATCTTTCCAACTGGCTTTGGATTCCTCCTTAGGGCAGCAGAAAGAAGCGACATACGGATTTTCAGAAGTACCCGATCCGGTTCAGTTCACCCCAGCCGAACTTGGGGAACTGGAACGCCGCTACGGCGTCCATGGCTCCCAGACTCGACTGGCCCAGCTTTTTACCAGTGGCATTGACCAGCTCCAGCCACTGCGGACCATCACCCTTGGTCGCATATCTGAACTTCAGCCCCTAATTCGGGCCGAATCGGAGCGACAGAAGGTGAACCCCCTGCTGGTGGCTGCAGTGCTCTTTGATGAGATGCGCCATGCAAAGCCCGGTGAGGACTTGCCCATAGCTGCCCATTCAGGCCTATTCAGCACCCATGGCCCCGCCCAGCTAGGCCTGGGTGAACTCGTGCACCAAGGCTTGCTCAAGCCCAATGCAACCGAGCAGGAGATCAGCAAAGCCCGCGATCAGCTCCTCGACAGAGATAAAAATGTGAAGCTTTTGATTGGAAAATTTGCCCGACTAAGTGGCGAACTCAATTTTCCCAGGCATCGGATGCTCCAGGCCAGTTCAAGCCCTAGGGATGCCAAGGCCCTAGCCACCTTGGCCTATTTACACAACGGCAAACTCGATTACCCCAGGCGCATCCTCAGGGCAATGCAGGATCCTGAGCTCCATGCCGTTATCTACGGCGTAAAGCAATCGCCTGTTTCACCCCTGATCTAGGGGCCCCTGGGCTGGGGCCCTAGCAGAGCAGGCCAAGGTTTTGGAGCCGTTCCTGGAGTGCTTGCCAGTTGAAGCTGCGGGGATCTGAACGTTCACCTCCCAGGTCCACATATTTATGGGTGGTGATTTTTTCAGGCCTGATCTGAAAACGGGCCATCCATTCAGCCAAAACCACTGCTAGAGCGTCGTATTGGGCGGCGCTATAGCCGCTGTGCTCGGAATCGTTGTCTTCCCCATCCAAGGGGGTTTCCAAACTGACATGTAGGCCGAAATTATTTATTGAGCCGCCCACGTTGGGATTAGTCACCACCCATTGGCCGTTGAAGGCGGAATTACCAGCGCCAAAAGCCCTCTTGGAAGGGTCCAGCAGTTTTATTACTGCGCCATCGCCACCGATTAGGGCGTGATAACTGACCTGGTCGTGGTCCCTTGGGTGCTTGGTAACGAAAGTATTGATCGCTGACGCTATGCCGTAAACGGTCTCATGCAGCACCACCAGCTGGGGTGTGGGATCGACTGGATTACCGAAGGCATCCTGGCGGAAACGTTCTCCGTAATTGCTCGGATCCACCCTGACCCGCCCCGGCGACTGGCGTAGGTCAGCCAGCAGCATCTGCAGATGCTGGCGCTGCTTCTGGTCAAGAACATCGCAGCTGCGGCGCAGGGGCGAGATCCAGTCGGCCTGGGCAGGGGCTACGGGGGCAGCCTGGCGCATCGCTGCCGGCAGGTTTGCAAGCGATGGGGCCAGGGAAAAGCTCGATCCGGTATCCCTGGCCCACCAAAAAATGGTGCCCAGGGCCAGCAGGCCAAAGGAGGCCAAAAAAAGCAGGGGTGTTGGCGATTTTGAGGCGGTCATAGGCCCTGGCCCCTTGGCGGTTGCAGGGTTAACCACCGGCGTCGGGCCTCCAACATTGCCTCGCTCACCATTGGCATGGGAACCAGGCTCCAGCGGCATGGGGCTGGCGGCTGGGGGCTCACTTTCAGTTGCCGCACCCGGCCATCGCGGGCCAAAAGTAATTGGCGCTCACCCAAAAATTCTGGCGCCAAAAGCAGCTCAAGATCCTCAACCTGGCCAAGGCGCTCATCGTCTAGGGCGAGTAATTCATCGCCCACGATCACCCCTGCCTCACTGGCTGGACCGTGGCGTCTGATGCGAGTGACGCTCAATAGGCCGTTCGACTGGGCGCACTGCCAACCCAGGTCCAAGTGCTTGCCAGGTTCGGCCTGGAGCTGCAGGCCCACATCCGCCAGGTAGTCCCCGAGGGGGGGATCGTCCGTGCCGTTGAGCCATTGGGGCAAAAGGGTTTGCAGGTCAGGAGCCAGGGAAGTGAAGGCAGCTTGTAAGTCACCCTGCTGGTAGCCCCTCCCCCCGCGTCCATGGCTTGCCCAAAGCGCCCGCAGCACCTGGGGCAGGCAGGCGCCGTGGCGACGCAGGTGGAGATCCAACACCAAGGCCACCACCGCACCCTTGAGGTAGTAACTGATCTGGCTATTGGGAGCATCGGCATCGGCCTTGTAGAGCTTCACCCAGGCCTCCTGGCCACTACTCAAAAGGCTCTGGACCTGCCGGCCGGGGGTGAGGAGATAACGGCTCAGATCGGTGCCCAAATCCTCCAGCAGCGCTTCCTCCGAGCTGATGCCTGCGGCATGGGGCACCAGTTGGTCGAAGTAGCTGGTGATGCCCTCTGCAAACCAGAGGGTGGGGACCACCGCTGCCTCGCCGTAGTTGTAGGGGGTGAGCTCGGCGGGGCGCAGGCGCCGCACATTCCATTGGTGGAGGTATTCATGGGCCACCAACTGGAGCAGCTTGCGGCGACCATCGGGCTTGGCCAAGGCCTTGCGGCTGAATTGCAGCACCGTGCTCTGGTCGTGCTCCAGCCCCCCATAGCCCGATTCCGTTAGGTGCAGCACGAACAGGTAGGAATCCGCTGCAGGACGGCTCTCCCCCATCAGGGCGCAACTGGCGTCACAGACCTTGGCCACATCTATTAGCCAGTTGGGATCGGCGCTGGTGAGCTCCTGGCCCGCCAGGTCCTTGCCCCAGGTGACCCAGCGATGGGGCACGCCTGCCACCTCAAAATCATGCTGTCGGTGGGGCCCCACCTCAACTGGGCTGTCAATCAGCTGGTCAAAATCCTTGGCAAGCCAATGGCCAGCTCCCTCGGGGAGGGGAATGAAGGAATGCCATCCAGGCGGCAGGCTCAGGCTCAATTGATGGGGATGCCAGCGCTCACCCTCAACCTCCAGGACCACGGCGGCCAGGGCGAGGAAACCGTGGTCGGGGCTGAGGTGACAGGTCCGCACGCTCAGCTCAGCGGCATGCACCCGGTAGGAAATGGCAAGGGGGGCCAGGTGGTCGAGGTCCAGCTGCCAGCGGGAGGGGGTTTGTCGCCGAATCGCCAGGCGATTGCCTGCCTGCCAGACCTCAAGGCCCTCCAGGTGGCGGACATAATCGCGGATCAGGTAGGAGCCGGGGGTCCAGGAGGGCAGTTGCAGGCCCAGGCTGGTCTGCCGCGGTGTGACGCTGAGCCGCACCTCCAGCTGCTGCTGCTGGCAATTCTCAAGGTTGAGATGAACTTCTGGCACTGCCGATAAGCCCTCAGGCAGAAACACTCACCTGGCCAGGGGCAAAGGCTTGGCCAGCCTCATGGAGCGCCAGGTGGGCCGCATAGCTGCGGGTTATCTGGGCCAGCAGACGCTGCAGGCGATGGGAGCGGCTGAGGCGCTGGAGATCGCCAACAAGGGCAAGGGATCCATCTGCCTGGCGGCTCCAACCAATGCATCCTCCCCGCACCAGCTCCAGCTTCAACTCCACCGGCTCCGACTCACCGGCAAAGCCCTCCAGCTGGCCGCCCCAATGGACTTCGTGGCCAAGGGAACGCAAACAAACGGCCAAAAGCTCGGCATCACGCAGGACAGTTGGCAGGATGGAGAGGTGGGACACGGCGCAATGCCCGCTTTTTCAGACCCTAGCGATGATGGTGCCTGCGTCCAGTGGCCGTTGCCACAGGAATGGCCCCTGCTCAGCCGCAAACCTCGACTAGGCGTAATGGCCTCGGGGGCGGGTAGCAACTTTCAAGCCCTTGTTGAATCCTGCGCCGGGGGCTGGGCCAGCATCGACCTATTGGTGGTCAACAACGGGGGCTGCGGAGCCCAGCAACGGGCCCTGGAGCTGGGTATGGCCAACCAGGTGGTGGATCACCGGCTCCATTCAAATCGGGAATCCGTAGACAGGGCCCTGATTGACGCCTTCAAAGCAGCTGCCGTGGATCTGGTGGTGATGGCTGGCTGGATGCGCATCGTCACGCCGGTGCTGATAGGGGCCTTCCCGGAGCGAATTATCAATATCCATCCCTCGCTCCTACCAAGCTTCCGGGGGGTGGATGCGGTTGGCCAGGCCCTGGCGGCTGGCGTAACCCTCAGCGGCTGCACCGCCCACCTGGTGAGTGAGGAGGTTGATGCGGGCAAGATCCTTGTTCAGGCTGCCGTGCCAGTGGATGCCGGGGATGACAGGGCCAGCCTCACCGCCAGAATCCAAAGCCAAGAACACCGAATCCTGCCCCTGGCTGTGGCCCTGGCAGCCCTGCGGCTGGGGTACTAGGGAAGAACCTCACCTACCGATAAACAGGACGGCTACGGGTAAAAAGGCAGCAGCGGCAGGCCGCTGGTGGCCTCCAGGCCCGCCATCAGGTTTAGGCACTGGACCCCCTGGCCTGCCTGGCCCTTGACCAGGTTGTCGATCGCCGCCATCACGATCAGCTGGCCCGTGCGTTCATCCACCTGCACCGACAACAGGGCCCGATTGGTTTGACGCACCCACTTGGTGGAGGGGTAGGTACCGACGGGCAACACCTCAATGCAGGGGGCATGGCGGTAGGCCGCCTCCAGTAGGACCCGGCAATCCTCCGCCCGCAGGCCCGGGTCCCTAAGCCGGCAGTAGATCGTGGCCAACAGGCCCCGCACCATCGGCATCAGGTGGGGTGTGAATTGAAGCTGGATCGCCTGGCCCGCAGCCTGGGAGGCGGCCTGTTCAATTTCGCTGGTGTGGCGGTGACCCACCACCCCGTAGGGAGCCACCGCCTCCGATGCCTCGGCCAACAACAAATGCTCTTTGGCCGCCCTGCCACCGCCGGAGGCGCCGGTTTTGGCATCAATCACGATGCCCTGGCTCTCGATCAGGCCCTGTTGCAGAAAGGGAAGTAGGCCCAGGAGGGAGGCGGTGGGAAAGCAGCCAGGGGCTGCCACGAGCTTGGCGCCACGGATGGCCTCGGCATGCCACTCAGGCAAGCCATACACCGCCTGGCCACAGAGCTGGTCATCACTGCGGGGCACCTCCCGCGCCTCAGATGCATAGACCTCCTTCCACTGCTCGAGGGAGCGGTAGCGGTAGTCGGCAGAGAGATCGACCACCCGCAGGCCCCTCTCCAATAGGGCCGGCACCATCTGGGCCGCCAGCCCATTGGGGAGGCTTAGGACCACAAGATCAGCAGCAGCGGCAATGGCGGCTGGATCTGGGCTCTGCACCAGGGGATCCCCAGGCAGGGGCAGGAAGGGCACCAACTCACTCCAGCGCTTGCCACTGCTCCGTTCTCCCCCCAGGAAGCTCACCTCCAGGCCTGGGTGCTGGTCCAGCAACCTCAGGGTCTGGAGCCCTCCGTAGCCGCTGGCGCCAATGACCGCAACGCGCTTGCTTGCCATTGGCCGCAACTTAATTCGAACTTACCGGGCTTTATAAAGGATGATTGCGCAGGGGTCACCGGGCCCAGTGGCTTTCCTTTGACAAGTCCAAGCCCCAGTTCCCCAGCAGTAGCAGCGATCGACCAGGCCATTGCTTTTGATTCCATTGCAGATGCCCTTGCCGCAATTCGCAATGGCGAATCGATCGTGGTGGTGGATGACGAAAACCGAGAAAACGAAGGCGACCTGATCTGCGCAGCCCAGTTCGCCACCCCAGAACAGATCAACTTCATGGCAACAGAGGCCAGGGGCCTGATCTGCCTGGCCATGGAGGGGGAGCGGCTTGATGCCCTGGATCTGCCCCTAATGGTGGATCGCAACACCGACAGCAACCAGACCGCCTTCACCGTGAGCGTGGATGCGGGGCCCGAAAACGGAGTTACCACAGGCATTTCAGCCGAGGATCGGGCCCGCACCATCCAGGTGGCAATCCACCCCCACACCCGGCCTGCCGACCTGCGGCGGCCAGGCCACATTTTCCCCCTTAGGGCCAAGCAGGGTGGGGTGCTCAAACGGGCAGGCCATACCGAGGCGGCGGTTGATCTGGCCCAACTCGCCGGGCTCTATCCAGCGGGGGTGATCTGTGAGATCCAAAACGCCGATGGCTCGATGGCCAGGCTGCCCCAACTAGGGGAGTACGCCAGGCGCCATGGCCTAAGGCTGATCAACATTGCCGACCTAATCAGCTACCGGCTGGATACGGAGCGGTTTGTGCGCCGCCAGGCGGAGGCGGAGCTACCCAGTGCCTTCGGCAGCTTTCGCGCCATTGGCTACCGCAATGAGTTGGATGGCAGTGAGCACATCGCCATCGTCAAGGGCCACCCCGAAAAAGCCACTGGCCCTGTGCTGGTGAGGGTCCATTCCGAATGCCTCACGGGCGATGCCTTCGGTTCCCTGCGCTGTGATTGCCGTCCCCAACTGGAGGCTGCCCTGAAGATGGTGGAGACAGCGGGAGAGGGGGTGGTGGTCTATTTGCGCCAGGAGGGTCGGGGCATTGGCCTGATCAACAAGCTCAAGGCCTACTCCCTTCAAGACACTGGCCTGGACACGGTGGAGGCCAACGAGCGCCTGGGTTTTGCCGCCGATCTGCGCAATTACGGGGTGGGGGCCCAAATCCTCAGCGATCTAGGTGTCCACAGGCTCCACCTGATCACCAACAACCCCCGCAAGATTGCGGGCCTTGGCGGTTACGGCCTTCAGGTTGAAGACCGGGTACCCCTGGTGATGAATCCCGGCCAACACAACGCCGATTATCTGCAGACCAAACGCACCAAACTCGGGCACCTGATGGATGGCCCCAATGCGGTTGTGGCCTGGCAAGGGAAGGCTGATGGATTAACCATCGCAGGCCGCATCGACCAGTTGATAGCAACTGCCAGTGCCAAGGGATTTGACCTGGAAAGGGAGGAGCATCCCAGGTTGCTGGCCCTACTGAACCAACCTGGCCTGGCCCTTCTGCTCAATCCTGGGGCAAACCGGGAACCCAGCCAGCTGCTGGACCTATTGCGGGAAATGCTGCAGGCCATGGCCGCCTGGCCCGAAACGGAGCAACTGAGCCTGCTACTCACACCAGATCGGCAAAGGAGTAGCCATCCCAGTGTTTCCCTGGAACCTGATCAGCGGGGCATGGCGGAGTGGTCGGAAAAAGAATCCCCCGAGCTCCAAATGGAGCCGGGGGCCTTTGTGCGCTGGAGCGCTACTTCTGAATAGTCAGCTTGTTGATCTTGGTGCCCTTCTTGATGGCAAGAACCACCTCTAGGTCTCCAGTCTGACCAAACACCGTGTGGACCCCATCGAGGTGGGGTTGGGCGCCATGGCACAGGAAGAACTGGGAGCCGCCGGTGTTTTTGCCGGCGTGGGCCATCGACAAACTGCCGGCCTGGTGCTTGTTGGAATTGATCTCACAATTAATCGTGTAGCCAGGGCCACCGGTACCTGCCATGCCGCCTGAGCCATCGCGGCTATTTGGGCAGCCGCCCTGGGCCATGAAACCGTCGATAACCCGGTGGAAGGCCAGACCGTCGTAGAAGCCGGATTCGGCCAATTTCACAAAATTGGCAACTGTGCCGGGGGCCTCGGCCTCAAACAACTCGATTGAGATGCTGCCGGCATCTGTTTCCATCAAAGCTTTGGTCATCGAAGACGGGCCTTAAACGCCAATTTTATGCGGCCGTGGCGGTCTGAGTTCTTAAATGGGGCATTGGATAGGGCAGTAGCGCGTATGGCCTCAATTGAAAGCGGCTTGGCCGGCCTGGATTTGGGTCAGGCGCGCCTCGGCGTGATTGGTGGCAGCGGTCTCTATGGCATGGAGGGCCTGGAGGACGTGCGCAAGATCAAACTGAAAACCCCCTACGGCAAACCCTCCTGCAGCCTGCGGGTTGGCCGCATCGGCAACCTGGAGGTGGTCTTTCTGGCCCGCCACGGCCCCCACCACAGCTACACCCCCACCGAGGTGCCCTACCGGGCAAATATCTGGGCCCTGCGTTCCCTGGGGGTGCGTTGGATCTTCTCGGTGTCGGCCGTTGGTTCCCTTCAGGAGCATGTGCGGCCCCTCGACATGGTCGTGCCCGACCAATTCATCGACCGCACCCACGCGCGGCCTCGCACCCTTTTTGGCGATGGTCTGGTGGCCCACGTGGGCTTTGCCGATCCCTTCTGCCCCGTGCTCAGCCGCCTAATTTCCGATGTGGGCGACAGCCTGATGCCCGAGGGCCACCAATTGCACCGTGGCGGCACCTATCTCTGCATGGAAGGTCCTGCCTTCTCCACCAGGGCTGAATCAGAGCTCTATCGCAGTTGGGGCTGTTCAGTGATTGGCATGACCAACCACACCGAAGCGCGTCTAGCCAGGGAAGCCGAAATTGCGTACACCACCCTGGCGATGGCCACCGATTACGACTGCTGGCACCAGGAGCACGCCAGCGTTTCGGTGGAGATGGTTATCGAAAACCTGAGGGCCAATGCGGCCCTAGCCCAGCGCATCGTCCGTCTTGCCGCCGAGCGCCTAGCCGTTCACCGGCCGCCCAGCTCAGCCCACCACGCCCTTCGCCACGCCCTGATGACCCCCAGGGACGAGGTACCCCGCGCCACCCGCCGCCGGGTCAGCCTGTTCACGGCCCCCTACTGGGGACCTGGGGGCTGAGTTGGGGCCTGCAGCACCTTGCGCAGGCTGGGGCCATGGCGATCTAGGTGCTTCTGGGCCTGCTGGGCATCTAGGCCCGTAAGGGCAATCACCAGGGCCAATTTGACTGAACCGGAGCTTTGCTCGAGCAGCTGGCGCCCCTCAATCCGATCAACCCCGGAAAGATCACTGAGAATGCGCAGGGCCCGATCCTCGAGCTTGGCATTGGTCACCGCCACATCCACCATCCGGTTGCCATGGACCTTGCCCAGCCGCACCATCACTGAGGTGGAGATCAGGTTGAGGGCCATTTTTGTTGCCGTACCGGCCTTAAGGCGGGTGGATCCGGCCAGCAATTCGGGCCCGGTGAGCAGGCGAATGTCGATGTCTGAGGGCATGGCCACCTGATCCTGGGGAACGCAGGCCATGGCAATGGCCAGGGCGCCGATGGCCTTTGCATGGCTCAGACCACCCAGCACGTAGGGGGTGGTGCCTCCAGCCGCTATGCCCACCAGGCAGTCCCCAGGCCCAAACCCCCTAGCCAGCAAATCATCTCGGCCGGCCGCCTCGATATCCTCCAGGCCCTCCGAACTACGCAGCAGGGCAGCTGCGCCCCCGGCCAGGACCCCCTGCACCAGCTCCGGTGGGGTGCAAAAGGTGGGCGGGCATTCGGCCGCATCCAGCACGCCGAGGCGCCCGGAGGTGCCGGCACCCAAATAAAACAGCCTTCCTCCCGAGGCCAGCCGGGCAGAAATGGCCTCCACCGCTGCAGCCAGGGGTGCCGCCGCCGCCGCCAGGGCCCGCTGGGGTTCCAGCTCGTTTTCACAGAACAGCTCTACGAGCTCCTGGCTAGAGAGTTGGCAAAGGTTTTCGCTGGCGGGATTGGCCTGCTCGGTGAGCAGATGGCCCCTATTGATCTCGCTCAAAGCAAACCCTCAAGCTTGCGACGGAAGGCCTCCAGTTCTGAATCCTGTTCCCCCTGGCGATCCAGACCCTGGGCTTGGTTCGTCTCCTGTAATTGGTTCTCCTCCTGCCACTTGGCGACATCCATATTTCGCTCGGGGGGGGCAATTAGCAGGCGATCCTCTGCCGTTTCGGGCAGAAAACCCTTAGTTACCAGGCGCGCCTCATAGCCGGCTTCACTGCAGAAAAGCTCCATCTCCTCCCGGTCAAGGGGTTCAACAGTGGGCACGGGAAAATCCTGGGCTTCCAGCAGCCCTGCGTAGCGGTCTGCGTCGTCCCTCTCCTCAAACAACAGCACCACGGTGCGGCCGTTTAGCTCAAGGGAGTGGATTCCTTCCTGGTCGCTGCCGGCGTCGAAAAGAAGCACAAATACCGCCATGGAGAGCACTACTACGGCAGAAGTGGCCAGTCTCTCACTGGCGATGCTCCGGCCCGCGGGCCAGCTGCCCGAGGCGCTGGTACAGGGCAGCTTCAGCCTCCCCCAGCTCCTCGGGAACCACGATGCGCACCTCCACCAATTGGTCGCCCCGTTGCCCCCCCCATTCCATGCCGCGCCCCCGCAAACGCAGCAGCCGTCCACTCGACGAGCCAGCTGGCACCGTCAGCTTGACCGGCCCCCGCAGGGTGGGAACCACCACGGCACAGCCCAGGGCCGCCTCGGCAGGACTCAGGTCAAGGCTCAGCAGAACCCGCAGGCCATCCACCCGCAGGCCATCCGGAGTGCAAACCCTCAGGTGCAGGAAATGGTCGCCACCGCCGGGGGTAACCCCAGCCAGCCGTAGGCGCCAACCATCGCCGGCCATGGCAGGGGTTTTCACCTCAACCGCCGTACCGTCCTGGAGCTCAATCTCAAGACTTGCGCCCTGCAGGGCCTGCTCTGGGCTGAGTTCCACCAGGGTTTCCAGGTCAGTGGTGGCCTGGACAGGCGGTGGTGGTGGCGGGGAAGCGGAAACCTCACCGGGGGGATCAACTTGGTAGGTCTGTTGTTCCGGCTCCCGGGTCCGGCGGCGCCGCTCGCCAAATAATTGGTCTAGGTAGTCGTCGAAATCGGGAAAGCCCCTGGCAAAGGGATCGCCACCCCCCTCCGGCCCTGCCTCATCAAAATTGAGCCCCGCTTCCCAGGCACCGCGCCTGGCCGGGTCCGAAAGCACGGCATAGGCCTCATTGACCAGTTTGAACTGCTCCTCAGCCCGGGGATCATTGCCATTGAGATCCGGGTGCCAGCGTCGCGCCTGGTTGCGGAAAGCCCGCTTGAGGCTTGAGCCATCTGAACCTGGCCTGAGGCCAAGAACGGACCAGTAATCCTCAGTTGCGGGAACTTGCTGGACCACGGGCGTCAACCATCACCCCAGGGATCGGCCTCGCGGCGAGGCTGCTGCCGCTCAAACCTTTTTTCGGGATAACTGCTCTCTTGATACCTGTCCGGCTGGAATCTGTCCTGCTGATATCTGTCTTGTTCATAGCGCTCGGGCCTTGATGGGGGGCGCGACCAGGGGTCACTGGCGCCTCTGCTGAGGCCATCGCGGTTCCAGCTGTCCCGATTCCAGTCATCGCGATTCCAGTCGTCGAAATCGTCATCGGCAAACAATTCATCCTTCAAGGAGCCGAGGGTGTTTTTCAAACCCTGCAGGGGGCCTTGCTCGGAACGTCTTTCATTGAGCAGCTTGCGATTTAAGCCAAACAGGGCCTCCTGCAATTGGCTGACGGCAAGTTCCAGGTCGGCAACGGCAGCCTCATCACCACCAGTGGCTCTGCCAGCAGTAACTGCCAATAGATCCTGCACCTCACGCACCGCCAACTCCACAGCGCGCTGCTGGCGTTCAGCCCCATAGGGCCCCAACTCCAGGGAGGCGTCGCGAAGGCGTCTTTCCGCCTGGGCAATCAGGGTTTGGGCACGGTTTTGTCGATCAATTTCACGGCGTTTGCGGCGATCCTCACTGGCCTTCAGTTCAGCCTCCGCCAGTAATTGGGCGATTTCCTCCTCGCTGAGGTTTGAGCCCCCCTGGATCGTGACGCTCTGCTGGCGACCGGTGGTGCGATCGGTGGCCGATACCTGCAGCAGACCATTGGCATCGATATCGAAGGAAACCTGCACCTGGGGCACACCCCTGGGGGCTGGAGGGATGCCCGATAGTCGGAAGCGACCCAGGGATTTATTGCCATCTCTCATCTGGCGCTCACCCTGGAGCACGTGGACCTCGACTGAATTTTGGTTGGCCTCGGAGGTGCTGAACAAGTCGCTTTTGCGCACCGGAATTGGGGTGTTGCGGGGGATGAGCACTTTCATCACCCCACCAATGGTCTCGAGGCCCAGGGACAGCGGTGTGACGTCGTTGAGCATCAGATCCCGCAGTTCGCCGGTGAGGATCCCCGCCTGAACTGCGGCGCCAATCGCCACCACCTCATCGGGGTTAACCGATTGGCAGGGCTCAAGGGGTATCAGGGTGCGGACCATGTCCTGAACCATCGGCATCCGGCTGCCGCCCCCCACCAACACCACATCGTCGATGTCCTCGGCGGCAAAGCCTGAATCCCTGAGGGCCCTCTGCACAGGTCGAAGCAGGCGGTCCAGGAGATCGGGGCAGAGGCCCTCAAAGGTGCGCCGCTCCAAGCTGGTTTCAATGTGCAGAGGCCCGTCGGGACCGGTGCCAATAAAGGGGAGCGAGATGGGTGTGCTCTGCACCCCAGAAAGCTCCTGCTTGGCCTTTTCCGCAGCTTCGGTTAGGCGCTGCAGGGCCTGGCGATCACGGCGCAGATCAATGGTGTGTTGCTTTTGGAAAGCATCGGCCAGCCAGTCGACGATGCGACGGTCCCAGTCGTTGCCACCTAATTGGGTGTCGCCGCTGGTTGCCTTGACATCAAAAACGCCCTGGGCAATGCGCATCACCGAGACGTCAAAGGTTCCGCCGCCTAGGTCGAAGACCAGAACCCGCTTAACGCTGCTGCGATCGAAGCCATAGGCCAGGGCTGCAGCAGTGGGCTCATTGAGAATGCGCTCGACCTCAAGGCCAGCCAGTCGGCCTGCATCGCGGGTGGCCTGGCGCTGGGCATCGTTGAAATAGGCCGGCACGGTAATAACCGCAGCCTCCACAGGCTCCCCCAGGTAGGTACTGGCGTCATCCACAAGCTTGCGCAGGATGCTCGCCACCAATTCCTCCGGGGCGTATTCCCTTTCTGTGATTGGGCAAACCACCCGCACGTTGCCCTGGTCGTTGGCCCGAACCGTGTAGGGAACCCCCAGGCTGCTGTCCTCGAGTTCATCCCACTGACGACCGACGTAGCGCTTGAGGTTCGCGAAGGTATTGCGGGGATTCAGCACCAGCTGGCGGCGGGCCAATTGGCCGACCAACAGTTCCTGGTCACGGCTGAAGCCCACCACGGATGGGGTGGTCCGCCCGCCCTCCGCACTGGCAATTACCTGGGGGCGCCCCCCCTCCAAGACAGCCACCACTGAATTGGTGGTACCCAGGTCGATTCCAACTATTCGACCCATGAACGCCGTCGCCCCATCAAACAGGCTGTTGATCCTTAAAAATACCGGTCCCCAGCCGTTAAACACGGGTTAATGCGCCTCCGGCGACGGGGTTCGTAAATTCATGGTGTCGGCTGTGGCCTCCAGCCCAGCCCTTCTCCTACAAATCCGAAGCCAAATCCCCTTGCATGAAGCCGGATTTCAGTAATGACGTGAACGCCGAGGCGTTCACCCTGCGTCGCCGCCCACCCAGTGAAAAACTGGTCGATATTGGCTTCAGCCAACTCAGCCTTGCCCTTGCCTCAGGCGTTGCCCTGGTGCTTTTAGGCATATTCCTAACGGTATTTGGCCAGGCAAGGGAAGCGATTGCCCAATTTGGCCTCAATTTCCTGACCACCTCCGACTGGGACCCCGTTAACGACCGCTACGGCGCCCTAGTGGCGATCTACGGCACCCTGGTTTCGTCATTACTTGCCCTCGTAATCGCAGTGCCCCTGGGAGTAGGCACGGCGATCTTCATCACCGAGGACCTGATCCCCACACGCATCAGGGAGGCCATAGGCCTGATGGTCGAACTCCTGGCAGCCCTGCCATCGGTGGTGCTTGGGCTCTGGGCCATCTTCGTGATGGAGCCCGCAATCAGGCCTGTCCTGGACATGCTCCATAACGTGCTTGGTTGGTCTCCACTCTTTTCGACGGTCCCCCAGGGCCCAGGCATGGCGCCGGCGATTTTGATTTTGGTGGTGATGGTGCTGCCAATAATCACAGCCATATCCCGTGACGCCCTCAACCAGGTGCCGATTGAGCTGAGGCAGGGGGCCTACGGGATCGGATCTACCCGTTGGGGGGCCATTTTCAACGTGATCCTGCCTGCGGCTATATCAGCAATTATTGGCGGGGTGATGCTTTCCCTGGGCCGGGCCATGGGGGAAACGATGGCCGTGACCATGATCATCGGCAATTCCCTCAGCTTCAACATTTCGCTGCTGGCTCCCGGCAACACCATTGCCTCGATGCTTGCAAACCAATTTGGGGAGGCGGATGGCATCCAGGTTTCGGCGCTCATGTATGCGGCCTTAATCCTGATGCTGCTCACATTCGTGGTGAATGTGGCGGCCCAGTGGATCGTTCGACGCCTAAGCCTGCGCTACTGAAACTAACGAGATACCACCATGACATCCAGCCCTAACATTAGTTACGCCAATTCGGACCTTTTTGACCGAAGGCCCCTATTCTTCGACCCAAACCTCAAGCGCAACAGGTTAAACGAACTGTTGACAGCAATTGCTGCCACTTTTGCGGCGATCGCTGTATTGCCCCTATTTCTAGTATTGGGTTACGTGCTTGTAAAGGGAGGATCAATGATTCGCCCTGCCCTTTTCCTTGAACTGCCTCCTGAGCTTGGCTTGACTGGTGGAGGAATTGGCAATGCGATTTTGGGTACTTTGATTGTTAGCGCCATTGCCACCTGCATCGCCCTGCCGGTGGGCATAGGTGGGGGAATATTTCTGAGCGAATACTCGAGGGGTGGCTGGTTTGCAAACTTTATTCGTTTTGGCAACGATGTACTGGCTGGCGTGCCCTCGATCATTGCTGGCGTATTTATTTACGGCCTTGTGGTGGTAACAAAGCTCTTCTTTGACCAGAGCTTTAGTGCCATGGCCGGGGGCATTGCCCTTTCGGTGTTGATGCTGCCAACCATCATCAAAACAACCGACGAAGGGCTGAGGCTTGTCCCCCAGGAGTTGCGCTGGGGAGCCTACGGGGTAGGGGCCTCAAAATTTGTAACTATTACCAGAATCACCCTGCCAGCTGCCTTTACACCAATTGCAACCGGGGTGGTTCTAGCGGTGGCTAGGGCAGCAGGGGAAACAGCACCGTTGATTTTTACTACACTATTTTCCCCCTATTGGCCAGATGGTATATTTAACCCAATCGCGACAATGTCTGTGATGATTTATAACTTTGCAATCATGCCCTACGAGTACCAAAATGCCCTGGCATGGGCAGCCAGCTTTGTACTGGTTGTGATGATACTCGGAGCAAATTTACTTGCCCGCTGGATATCAAAAATGGCTAAAACCTAAGTCATTAGGACCTGCCTTTCTGCCCCATTTCACCAACCTCCTTCCTCCTTTTCCTTCACTACCAATCCGCACCCCAACCAACCAATACCATGACAACCTCTTCGAAACTCGATTCAAATCCAAGCAAATCTGTTTGCATGGCCCTGGAGAATGTAAGCATCTCCTACGGCAAGTTTGAGGCTGTCAAAGGGGTTTACATGGACATCCCCTACGGCGAGGTGACCGCATTTATTGGCCCGTCAGGCTGTGGCAAGTCGACCGTGCTGCGGGGCCTTAACCGTATGAACGATTTAATTCCCGGTTGCACACTCAAGGGCCGGGTGATTTTCGATGGCAATGATCTCTACGATCCCCGCGTCGACCCCGTGGAGGTGCGCCGTCGCATCGGCATGGTCTTTCAGAAGCCCAACCCCTTCCCTAAGACCATCTACGAAAATATTGCCTTCGGCGCTCGCATAAACGGTTACAAGGGTGACATGGATGAGCTGGTCGAGCGCTCCCTGCGTAAGGCAGCCGTCTGGGATGAATGCAAGGACAAACTTAAGGAAAGTGGCCTGGCCCTTTCGGGAGGCCAGCAACAGCGGCTGTGTATTGCTAGGGCAATCGCCACCGAACCGGAGGTGATCCTGATGGATGAACCCTGCTCGGCCCTTGATCCGATCTCAACATTAAAGATCGAGGAAACAATGCATGAACTGAAGCGCAGCTACACAATCATTATTGTTACCCACAATATGCAGCAGGCAGTTCGAGTATCAGACAACACTGCCTTTTTTAACGCTGAGGCAGTAGAGGGCGGCAGTGGCAAGGTGGGCTACCTGGTGGAATACGCACCCACCGAACGAATCTTCAATGCTCCGGCCCAGAAGTCAACCCAAGACTATGTAAGCGGTCGCTTTGGTTAATCGCAGGAGGGCCTAAAAGGACAAAAAAAGCCGGCTGAAAAGCCGGCTTTTTAATAACGGAGAGGGAGGGATTCGAACCCTCGATAAAGTTGCCCCTATACAGCATTTCCAGTGCTGCGCCTTCAACCACTCGGCCACCTCTCCAGGGGCAAAATGGGGCAGATGCGAATCTAGCAGCATGAAGCCCTATCACCCGATCACGATCCATTGGCGGCAGACGGGTCGTGTGATTAGCCACGACGTGGCAGATGGCGAGTACATCCTGCGCAGTTTTGAAAACCAGGGAGATCCCCTGCCATTCAGTTGTCGCAATGGCTGTTGCACCGCCTGTGCAGTTCGGGTGCTGGAGGGGGAGATTGACAGCCGCGAGGCCCTGGGCCTCTCCCGGGACCTGCGCGCCAAGGGCTATGGCCTGCTGTGCGTTGCCAGGGCAACGGGGCCCCTGGTGGTGGAGACCCAGGACGAAGATGAGGTCTATGAATTGCAATTCGGCCAATTCTTTGGCCGGGGCCCAGTCCGGCCTGGGCTACCCCTTGACGAGGAGTGATGGCTGATCCCACGGAAAATCTGGATGCGGCAGAGAGGCTCAGTGACCGGGCCGCCCGGGA
>NZ_JAGQBV010000039.1:0-24805 GCF_024345815.1 Cyanobium sp. HWJ4-Hawea
GGGCCCGCACTGGCATAGAGGCGCTCGGCCTGGCCCTCATCCACCAGGGCCATGGTGCCCTTGGTGAGGTTGTGGTTGTCGAGGAAGGCGTCGTCGGCCTGCACCAACACATCCACAATGGCGTTGCCGATGCCTACGACATCGAAGCTTTTGGTGGTCATGGGGTTTTAAAGGCTAAGCAGGGCCCGCTTGGGGCCATGGATCGGATCTTCCACCACGATGGTCTGGTCGCGGTTGGCGCCCAGCGAGACAATCGCAATCGGCACCTCCATCAAATCTGCAAGGAAGCGCAGATACGACATCGCCGTGGGGGGTAGCTCCTCGAGCTTGCGGCAATCGGCAGTGGAGCACTGCCAGCCGGGCAGGGTTTCGAAAATGGGCTTGCAGCGGGAGAAATCCTCAGAGCTGCTGGGGAAGTAATCAATCCGCTGGCCATCTAGCTCGTAGGCCACGCACACCTGGATCTGATCGAGCTCGTCGAGCACATCCAGCTTGGTGATGGCCAGGCAATCAAGGCCATTGACCTCCACCGCGTAACGCCCGATCACACCGTCAAACCAGCCGCAGCGCCGCCGGCGGCCGGTGGTGGTGCCGTATTCCCCGCCGCGATCGCAGAGGTGATCATTGAGGCTGCCCTCCAGCTCGGTGGGGAAAGGACCTTCGCCGACCCTGGTGGTGTAGGCCTTGGCGACCCCAATTACCCGGTCAATCAGGGTGGGGCCCACCCCGGCGCCGATACAGGCTCCACCACTCACCGGATTGGAGGAGGTGACATAGGGATAGGTGCCGTGGTCGAGATCCAGCAGGGTGCCCTGGGCCCCCTCAAACAGAATGTTTTTGCGATCCCGGGCAGCCTGGTGAATCGCCCTTGTGCAGTCGACCACGTGGGGCGCCAGGCGCTGGCCGTAGCTGACGTACTCGGCCACCACGGCCTCAAAATCCAGGGGCTCCAGCCCGTAGAGCTTCTCGAGAATTTCATTCTTGTCGGCTAGGGGGCCAGCCAGCCGTTCCCGCAACTTGGCCTCATCAAGGATGTCGAGGATGCGAATGCCGTTGCGCTCGGCCTTGTCCGCATAGGTGGGGCCAATGCCCCGGCCCGTGGTGCCAATGCGTCGATCACCCCGGCGCAGCTCCATCGCCTGGTCGAGCAGGCGGTGGTACGGCATGGTCACGTGGGCCGTGCTGGCCAATTTCAGGCCACCAATGTCGATGCCGTAGTCGCTGAGCATGTCGAGCTCACCGAGCATCACCTTCGGATCCACGACGGTGCCGGAACCGATCAGGCAAATGGTTTCTGGGTAAAGGATGCCCGAGGGGATCAGGTGCAGCTTGAGCACCTTGTCGTCGACCACGATCGTGTGGCCGGCATTGACCCCGCCCTGGTAACGCACCACCACGTCGGCGGAGCGGCTGAGCAGATCTGTGATCTTCCCCTTGCCCTCGTCACCCCACTGCGCACCGATGACGACAACGTTGGCCAAGGAAACAGCGGCCCGAAGCCGCTTCAAAGCACAATCGGTGAGCTTCTCAGATCAAACGCCCCCTCGTCAAAACCTGGGGCCTAGGCGCCCCTCGCCACATTGACCTCAGCCTTGTTCAACTCCTTGGTAAGACGCTCCCGCAGGGCATCCGGCAAGGGGCGATTGGGATAGTTGGTGTAGTGACCAGCCAGGGAATTCATGGCGGTCTGCATGGTGGTGAAGGAGGCCAAACCGTTCACCGAACTCCTGGGGCGATAGCGGGCCACGTAGTTGTTGATAAGGCTGCGGGCCTGGGTTTCAGCCTCAGGACGGCCAGGGTCGTCGGCGCCTAGGGCGATGGTGGAGAGCAACACATCGGCAACGGCAACCGTGTCGTCCACGTAGTTGCCACTCAAACCGGTTGAGGCGCCGGAGCAGGCGCTCAGGAATAGGCAACTGCAGAGCACCACGGCCAGGAGTGAACTCCTCAGGACCCCCATCCACCGCTGGCACCAGGCAGGGAAAAGGGAACCCATGGATTTAATGACGTGTATTCGGATCGTAGGTGGCCCTAGAGCCCCTGGCGCTGGCGCTCCAATTGGGGCAGCAGGGTTTGCAACAACTGGGAAGCCGCCAGGTCAGTTTTGGCACCCGTCGCCCGTTCGACCAGCTCCACCAGCCCCTCTGCGGCGCCGCGGCCCACCACCACTCGCCAGGGAATGCCGATCAGATCGGCGTCCTTGAATTTCACCCCCGCCCGCTCCGTTCTGTCATCCAGCAGGCCATCCACGCCTGCCTGCAGCAACTCGTCATAGATCTGCTCGGCCAGGGCACTCTGTTCTGGCTCCGCGGCATTGGCTGGCACCACCACGACTTCGAAAGGGGCAATGGACACGGGCCAACAAATGCCATTGGCATCGTGGTGCTGTTCCACGGCGGCCTGGGCTAGACGGGACACCCCGATGCCGTAACAACCCATCCAGAGCGGCTCCTGCTGGCCCCCCTCAGTGGTGAAGTTGGCCCCGAGGGCCTCTGAGTATTTCCGGCCCAGTTGGAAAATGTGGCCCACCTCAATTCCCCTGGAACTAACCAGTTGCTGAGCCGGGTCGTGGCAGCACCCATCTCCGTCCTGGGCAGCACGCAAATCCACCTGCTCGGGCCTGGCCACCAATTCGCCCCAACTGGCCCCAACCAGGTGCGTATCCAGCTCGTTGGCTCCGCAGACAAAGCGCTCCAGCTCCCCTGCGGTGCTGTCGGCCAGGCGCAGCAGCCGGGGTTGCCAATCCTTGGCGGCGGCAAAGGCAGCGTCTTCGAGATGGGGGCCCATGTAGCCAAAGGGCAGGGGCGGCAAACCCTGCTTTGCCACCTGCTCTGCCGTTAGGGGGGCAAGCTCCAGCAGGGCTCCAAATTCCGCAGGCACCCGCGCCGTGATCGCATTGGCCAGCTTCACCTCGTTGAGCTGTTGATCACCCCGCAGGCTGACCAAAACCGGCTGGGCTGGCGCCTGGGCGAAGCGGGCCAACAGCAGCAACACCTTCAAGATCTGGGTGGGATCAAAGCCATGGCCAGAAACCAGCTGATCGATGCTGGTCTGACCGGGGGTGGCCAGGGAAGCAGATGCTCCAGCGGGCAGGGCCACGGCCTGGGGTGCCAGGGAGACCGCCCGTTCCTGGTTGGCGGCATAGCGCCCATCAGGACTGGACAGGATCAGATCCTCGCCGGCATCGGCCGTGACCATGAATTCCTGGCTGGCTGAGCCCCCTATGGCCCCACTGTCGGCCTCAACGGCGACCGCCCGCAGGCCACAGCGCTCAAAAATGCACCGATAGGCACCATCCATGGCTGCGTAGCCCTCCTTGAGGGATGGCTCATCGGCGTGGAAGGAGTAGGCATCTTTCATGATGAATTCCCTGCTCCGCATCAGGCCAAAGCGGGGTCTGATTTCATCGCGGAACTTGCTCTGGATTTGATAGAGGCTTACCGGTAGTTGCCGGTAGGAGCGCAGCAAATCAGCTGCCAGGGCCGTAATTACCTCCTCATGGGTGGGACCCAGGCCCAATTCCCGACCCTGGCGGTCCTGAAGGTGAAACATGATCCCTTCTCCGGCGGTGTAGCCCGCCCAGCGGCCACTGCGTTCCCAGAGTTCGGCCGGCTGGAGCTGGGGCAGCAGGGTTTCCAATGCTCCGGTGCGATCCATTTCCTGGCGCACGATTTCGGATACCTTGCGCAGCACCCTCCAAAGCAGGGGTAAATAGGCGTAGACCCCGGAGGCCACCCGGCGGATGTAGCCAGCCCGGAGCAGCAACTTGTGGGAAGGAATCTCCGCCTCGGCCGGGTCATCGCGCAACGTCACCAGCATCAGGCGGGAGACGCGCATGGGTCTTGCAAATCAGGTAGTTGCGGAACCTATCACTGTCCTGCAGTGAGCAGCATCACAGGGATACCTCTGCTAGGTTCCCGATTCATTCCCAGCAGTCCAAGGCCCGTCTCGTGCTTCCCCATCCTGGCCAGATCCATGCGGCGGCCAGCCTGGGGCAAGCGGCCAACAGCCTGGAGCTAAACCCCGGGGAACTAGCAGCGGCGATAGCCCAGGAGGGCGGAGATGCCCTGATCGGGATCGATGAGGTTCAGAAAGCAATCAACCGCTCCCGTGCCTCGGTTTATCGCTACACAAATACGGATCCCCGCAACCTCAACCCTCCCTTTAACCCGCGCAAACTCAACCCTGAGTACCGCACCGATCAAAAAGATCCCCTGCTCTTCCACCCCCATGAGGTGGCCCGCTTCGCCCGGGATGTGTTGCGCATTAAGGAAGTCACGGTTGAGGTACTCAACTCACCTTCAACCGCAACCCAGCAGCTGCTGGGATCAATTCTGGAGGAGCTCAAGGCAATCCGCTCCCAGCTTGAGGTCAACCAATCAGTTGGGTAAGGGGCTGAAAAACCCAGAATCCATCTTCTCGAGACTTTTTTGTTAGCTGGCTTTGACCCGCATCAGCTTGATTTCAGTTTATTAAAGCTAAGATGGCTGGCTAGAATCGAATTTAGATCTGATTTAGATCAAATCGATTCATCTGGGTTTCAGCCTTGAAACTTCAGCTAAATTGCCCCACTCGCCTTCAAAAGTGGTTCGCCGTCTCTGGCCCACCACACTTCTATGGATCCCGTTCCCCGAGTTTCTGAAACCCGAGCTTCATCAACTTCCCCAGCCCTTGCTGAAACTGGCGCGATTGCCCAGGAGCACCAAGGTGAGGCCGCAGAAGACCCCTTCAGTACGGGCCCCCAAGCCCTGCCATACCTGCTTGGCATGGTCATCGCCCTAGCGACCGTAGTGGTACCCATCTTTGCGGTGGTATCAACCCGACCCAATAGCCCCGCGGGAGGTGGCCCAGCCGGGGGTGGCGCCGGATTAACCCAGCCGCTGTAGCAGGAAGCCTTCGTAGCCAAGGGCCTGGAAAATCCTGGCCGGGTCCCCGAAACCAGCGGCATTGACCAGGGCTGTCAAGCGGGCCCTGCCGATCGGGTGCAGACCATGGGTGAGGGCCTCCAGCTCCTCGGTATCGGCCGTCAGGCCGCTTGCCCTTTGGAAGCCGAGCCAGGCCGCTTCCTCCTGGGCCTGGAGGGGAGAACGGTCTGGGGCCATCAGATCTACCAGCACCAGTTGGCCCCCAGGTTCAAGGCTGCGGGCCAGGGCTGTAAGGAAGGCCAATTTGGTGCCGTCGTCGGGCAGGGATTGCAAAACCAAGACCGAAAGAGCCCCTGCAAAACAACTTTGGGCCTCCAGCCCCTCAACGGTGGTTTGCTGCCAGTTGATCCCCTCCGAGGCCGGCCCAAGCCGCTGCTGGGCCGCAGCCAACATCTCGGCGGAAGGATCAATCGCCCTTAACTGCCAATCGGGGCGCTGCGAACGGGCCTCGACCAACTCCGCACCGGTACCGCAGCCAGCCACCAACACCGAAGCACCCGGCAGGGAAGCCCGCTGGGAGGCTGCCAGCAGGGCCACTGCCAGGCGAGCCAGGCTGGCGTAGCCGGGAATCAACTGCTGGACGGTGAGGTCGTAGCCCAGGGGAGCAGCCACTCTGAGACGGCAGGGAAGCTGATGCTACGCAGGGCGACCGGCGTGGATTAAGTTTGGCGGCGCCCTTTCGATATCCCGACCGTGCCCACCATCCGTTTTGAACAGGAAGGCCAGCAGGTCGGATGCATTGAGGGTGCCAATCTGCGCAAGGCAGCCCTGGATGCGGGAATCAACCCCTACAAGGGCCTAAACAACGTCAACAACTGCGGAGGCCTGGGCCAATGCGGCACCTGCGTAGTTGAGGTGATCGAGGGCGCCAAGAACCTTTCCCCCCGCAGCGACGTCGAAGAGGTGTACCTGGCTGATCGCCCCGCCAACTACCGCCTCAGCTGCCGCACCAGCGTCAACGGCGACGTGACCGTGCGCACCCGACCCAGCAATGCGGTTGGATCTGGCTCCAACAGCCTGATGGGTGCCCTCAAGGCCCTAATCGGCAGATAGGCCGGCCGGTGAAGCTATACAGCTACGCATCCTGCAGCACCTGTCGCAAGGCGATTGCCTGGCTCAAGGAGCGGGGCTACAGCCCTGAACCGATTGACATCACCACCAATCCACCCAACCCTGGGGAGTTGGCCCTGGCCCTCGAGCAATTGGGCCGCAAACGGTTGTTCAACACCAGTGGCCTGAGCTATCGGGCCCTGGGTTCTGCCGTGGTCAACTCCATGGACGACGACCAGGTATTGGCAGCCCTAGCCGCCGATGGCAAATTGATCAAGCGCCCCTTCCTGGTGATCGATGGCCCGAGGGTGGTAACGGGCTTCAAGGCTGAGGAGTGGCAGGAGCTGCTTTAGGGCTAGCTGCACTGGCAGGGAAGTCGGCACTGGCAGCAGCCGTGGTGAGGGCATCAAGCTCCCGGATCAAGGACTCGATGCTGGAACGGCTGATTTGGCTCAGGTAGGTGCCCTTTAGCCCGTCAATCAGCACGCAAAGCAGCTCCTGGGAGCGGGCCAGCCCTTCTCCCTGCTCCAGGGCAACGGCAAGTTCTTCCCAAAAACGATCTAGGACCCTTTGCAGTAGGTCCAACTGCTGCTGGTCGCGGCGGGAGAGCTGTTGGCCGGTTTTCTTCGAGAGATCCAACAGGCTTTCCACCATCCCTGATGCCAACTGCTGGCCCAGGCCCGTTTCCACCCCAAGTAGGGGCTGGAGGGGCCGCAGCGGAGCGGGCACTACGGAGTTTTCAAAACTTTGCTTGAGTGCATAGCCCAAAACCCCCTGCAGCTCCGGCCCTAGCCGGGGCAGAACCTGGCTCAAGAGCAGGGGCGCCCAAATGCGCACCAGGGCCGCCAATTCCCTCTCCTCATTACTGCCCGAAACGCTCTGGTGGCTGCAGAGGCTGCGAATTCGCTGGGGCCATTGGCGGGAGCGAATAACCCCCTGGGCGCCATCGAGGAGCTGCAGGACGAGAACCTCAAATAACTCCACGGCCAAAAGGGCCACCACCGCCCGACTGACCACCGCCCGCAATGGTTCGATGGTGATCAGACCAGAACTCTGCAACCTTTCCACCACGGGCAAAAGCCTCAGCCAACGCCAGAAAGGCAGCAGCAGCGGTAGATCAATCCAGCGCCGGAGCAGGGCATCTCGCCAGCTGAGCCCTGGCAAACGGCGACGCAGGCGAATTACCCGCAGCAGGATGTCGAGGGCAAAGACGCTCTGGAAGAGCAGTAGGTCAATTCTCCAGAAATGGTCCGTGGGCCTGCCATTGCCATCAATGGAGCGCCAGTAATTGGTGGCAACCAGCGGCAGTACTTGTTCTTGCCAGAAAAGCCGCTCCCCTTGCCAGCCGTGCTGCTGGAGCCAGGCCGGGCTGAACAGGGTGCGGGCCGCATCCCTGGCGGAGTCGGTGTTTACCCGCTGGCGCAACCGCGATTTGATCTTCTCGAGGGTGCCCGAACCCTCCGAAGCCAGAAAGGGGTTGGTTTCGATCAAGGTCAGGGTCAGCTGCCTCTGCCGTTGCAGCAGGGAAAGCTGGGCTGGCGAAAGGGCGGCCCCTACTGGCTGGACCCTTAGGGCGGCATCCAGCTGCCTGAACTGGCGCAGGTAGGCCTGGGTTTCCCTGTGGGGCTCAATTCCCTTGATCGGATCGACCCAGGGTGTGATGTCGGGAATGGCCGCCAAGGGCACCACCAGGGGCACCGATGGGATCGGATAGAGATTGCGCTGCAGCCAAAAAGTTCGCAGTGGCACATAGCTGATGTCAAAGGCCACACACAAAAGGTTGAGGCCTGCCCATAGCGCCACAAACCTGTCCCAGCTGCGGCTCCAGCGACCTACTGGCATCGGATAGCGCTCTTGCCAGCGGGGTAGGGCCATCAGGTGGGGCGAAACAGGGGGCTGCGGTGACTAATCTGCCGTCTCCGGATTGGGGACAGCACTTGAGCGAGAAGAGCAATCCGGGGGAGTTTTGGCGCAGTGTGGTTCTCACCCTGGCCGTGGCCCTGGGGATTCGCCAATTTCTGGTGGAGGCCCGTTACATCCCCTCCGGCTCGATGTTGCCAGGCCTGCAAATCCAGGATCGCCTGCTGGTGGAGAAATTGGGCTACCTGAGCCACCCGCCAAGGCGGGGCGACATTGTGGTCTTCCATTCCCCCTACCATTTTGATCCGGTGCTGGCCAGCGGCAGCGATCGCAATCCCCTTCGCTGCCTGCTGGTGAATTTGCCGGGGATTGGCAATCTGCCCGGCCTGGCCAATCCGGCCTGCGACGCCTTCATTAAGCGCGTGGTGGCCCTGCCCGGTGAGCAGGTCAGCGTTGATCCCACGGGGCATGTGGTGATCAACGGCCAAAAGCTGCTGGAGCCCTACGTGAAGAACTACTGCCCCGTAGATCAACAGGGGGTCGGGCCCTGCAGGCCCCTCCAGGGAGTTGTGCCCCCAGGGCACGTATTAACCCTGGGGGACAACCGGGCTAATAGTTGGGATGGCAGGTTCTGGCCAGGCGGAGCATTCCTGCCCAAATCGGAAATCATCGGCCGGGCCTTCTGGCGCTTCTACCCCTTCAATCACCTGGGGGAGCTCACGCAGAAAGGGCCCAGTCTGCAGGGCTCGTCAGCCCGCTAGCCCGCACTAATCCCCGCAGCCTGGACCCCCCAAAGGGCTGATTGGCAGCCAGAGAAAGCGATTGACTGGGCTGCCAATCCCACTCAGCGCAGGGGTCAAACAGCAACCAGCGTTTTGAACCGGCTGTCAGCTGCTCGGGCTGCTGGCCAAGCAGCTCTGAGCCCCCCCAGCTGAGCACCTGCCAGAGCTGGGCCGCACTCCAGCCACGGCCCACCACCAGCTCCTGCCAAAGCAGGGGCAAGACCAGACCATGGGGAGCACCGTGGCCGGCTACCCCGGGGCGGCGCTGGTCTATCGGCAGCAGGTGCTCTTCGCCATCGAGGGGGAGATGGTGCACGGCCACCGCAGTGATCAAGCCCTCGGCGAGGGCATCCAGCAGGGCCTGGCGATCAGGTGGGGCCCCCAGGGAGGGCACCACGCGCCAGCCCTCAGCGGCCAGATCCAAATTGCCGCTATCGCTGACCAAGTGCCACCAACTGACCGTGGCGGCGGGGATTTTCTGCTGGGGCCTGGCCTGGCGCAGCAGTGCCACCCCCTCGGCGGTGGAGAGATTCATCAGCACCAGCTGCCGCTGGGGATGGGCCGAGGCCAAGGCCAGCAGGCTCTGCAGGGGAAAAGATTCACTGATGCGCAGATCACCGGGCCAGCCGGAGCGCAGGGCCTGCACCGATTCCCGCACAAAACCACCCGCGGTCAGTTCAGCCTGGCGTGGAGCCACCAGCAGCGGTGCATCAGCCATGTCGCCGAGGGTCAGGCCCCGCTCCAGCAATGCCAAAGGAGGCATCCCATCAGCCCCTGCCAAGCCGACGGCCCCTGCGGCCAGTTGCTCTGCCTGGGGAGCAAGGTCTTGGTCGAGGCCATCGCAGCTGAAACTGCCCCAGAGCTTTAGCTGCATGGGCCCGCTTGGTTTCAAGCCAAGCCGCTCCGGCCGATCCCGCCAGTGCGGCCCCCAGGGCAAAAGGGCAACGGTGCCAAAACCACCGGCCGCAGCCGCCTTTTCCAGGCTGGTCAAGTTTTCGGCCCGGCCCCCAAAGGGGTCCTCCAGCACGCTGTGGGGGTCCACCAAGGAAGGGGCAAGCAGCCAGCCCTGGGCGTCATGGGCCCTCAAACCCTGGGCCTGGGCCTGCCCAGCGGCCTCCTCACCCCAAGCCACCAGAGCCCCATCCCCATCCAGCAGGGCATCGGTGCTGATGGTCGGCTGGTCGGGTCCGCGCAGGAGATCTAACTGGCGCAGCCAAACGGAAGGATTCAAGGTTTAAAGGGCACCGGCAGCAGTGCGATCCAATACCCCCCCAAGATGGTTGGTCAAATTCATCGCGGCCACCACCGGCACCCCATCGGGGCCCGTGGGGTAGTCGACCACTGTGACGCCACCATTGCCCTGCTTAATTGCCCAGATATCAGCTGGGCCCAGGGTCAGTAGGGAGCAGAGAATCGCCTTATTGACCGCATCGTGGGCCACCACCAGGGCCGTTTCATGGGGATCAAGGCTGGCCGCAATCCCGTGCCAGGTGGCCAGGGAGCGGGCCCAAACATCGTGGATGGTTTCTCCTTCGGGCATCTGCACGGTTTCTGGTGCCCGTTTCCAATCGGCCAGTAAATCCGGCCATCCCTCGGCAATTTCCGCCTCCAGGCGCCCCTCCCAGAGGCCATGGCCAATCTCCACCAAACCCTTAGCGGTGGTTAGGGGCACCCCGGGATGGGCCGCAAGAATCGCCTCAGCCGTTTGCCTTGGCCTGGTCATCGAACTGCTGTAGGCCCGCTGGATGGCCACAGGCGACAAAAATCCACTGGCGGCCTCTGCCTGGGCCCGGCCATTGGCATTGAGCGGAATGTCGATCTGGCCCTGGAAGCGACCCTCCCGGTTCCAGTCGGTTTCACCGTGGCGCACCAGCAGCATGCGGGCGCCGGGCCCCTTTGGCGGCAGGGGCATGCCCAGATGGCCGACACCATTTAGGGATTCCAGCTGGCAAGCCAGATCCCCCTCGGGGCCTGGGGCCAAATTGCAAACCGAGATCGAGGCATTGTCGAGGCGAAGACGCCTAAAGCCCTGAACTGGCACGCCCAAAAGGGTCAACAGCAGGCAGCGCAAGATGGCGTTGTGGCCCACCACCAGCACCGTGGCCTGGTTGATGGGATCGATGGCCTGGGGATGACGTTCGAGCAAAAAGGCCTTGAAGGCCAGGGCCTGCTCCATCAGCTCGGGCAGGGGCAAATAGCTAGTGCCGTCGCGGCGTTGGAGCTCGAGGGCCTCTGGGGCATGCCGCCATTGGCGTTCCTGATCTGGGTAACGCTCCTTCAGCTCGCTGCGGACCAGGCCGCTCCAGGGCTCCAAATCGATTTCCAACAGGCCGTCCTGGAGGCTGGCCCCTAGCCCCTGGCCCTGGGCTGCCAGAAGGGTGGCGGCGGTGCTGGCAGCACGGCGCAGGGGGGAGCTGTAGGCGGCATCAAAAACCAAATCGGCCAATGCCTGGCCAGTGGCCTGGGCCTGGGCCTCCCCCACTTCGGTGAGGCTGGCCAGGTCATCTCGGCCCTGGATGCGGTGGTCAACGTTGAAACTGCTCAGCCCATGGCGGACCAACACAATCCGAAGGGGCACGGCCTTGGCGCAGCTGGTGGGCCATCGTATGGGAGGGCCTGGGAGAATAGGGCCAAAGCAGATCTGGAGCCCCGCGGTTGAGTGCTAGCCATCCCAAACCAACCCGGGCCACACCGGCGTGGAAGTGGCTCTTAGCCCTACTCAGCCTGGTGCTCAGTGCCCTGCTCTGGGTCAGCGGCCTGATCGAAAGCCTGCAGCGGCCATCGGTGGGTAATGCCCTCAGCCTGCGCCAGCTGGAATTGGCTGTGGAAGCTGCCCCGGCCATGGCTGGGCCCTTCCAGGGCCTTTTGAGCGGCCCAACGCCGGCGGAAAGTTTGCGCCAGGAACTCGCCCAACAAATCGAGGCGGAGGCCACACCCCCAACCGCTGCCCAGGCCCTCGAATTGGCCCTCCTGGAAATTCAAACCGGCAAAACAAGCCAGGGGCAAAAGCGACTGCTCGATCTCCAAAGCCAGGTGCCACCGGAGCAGAGGCCCCTACTGCAGCAACTAGCGGGCAAGGGAACCGGTGGCGATCGTTGGGCATGGAAGCTGAGCCCCTTCCAAGGGCAGCTGGTCTGCGCCCAGCTCGGCAGCGAGCCCCCTTGCCCAGGCGCTGCCACACCAGCATCGGCTATGCGGGCCCTGGTCAGGCTGCTGGGCATTAGCGCCGCTCCAGTTCTGCTCCTTCTGCTGGGCCTGAGCCTGCTGGTAAGGCAGGCCTGGAGGCGCTGGCGGGGTGGGAAACAGCAAGCCCCGGCCCTCCTGGGCCCTCCCCTCGACCTGCTCGATGCCACCCTGCTCATTGCCGGCGGCTTTGTGGTCTGCGGAGAACTGCTGACCCCCATTTTTCTGGCCCCCCTGATTCAAGCCGCCCTGGGCAGTTCAGGCCTGGGGAGTGCAGCCAATCCAGGGGCTCCGGCCAGTGCCCTGGTCCAGGCCATCACCGTGCTGGCGATGTACGGCGGTCTGATGAGTGCGCCCCTGTTAATCCTCTGGGGCCAATTGCGCCACCGGGGCCCGGTCCCCGGGGGAGGCTGGTTGCAATGGGGCTGGCGGCCCCTCCGCACGGCGGGGCTGGGGGCAGTGGGCCAAATGCTGATGGTGCTGCCCCTGGTCAGCGGAGTGGGCTGGTTGATGGACCGGTGGGGGGGCATTAATAGCGGCAGCAATCCCCTCCTGGAATTGGTTCTCAACGCCGATCAACCCCTGGCCCTGGGTCTGTTTGCCTTCACCGCCACCGTGCTGGCGCCCCTGTTTGAGGAAACCCTATTTAGGGGGGTGCTGCTGCCGGTGGTGGGCCAGCGCTACGGAGGTGGGATTGGGGTTTTGGTTAGCGCCCTGGCCTTTGGCCTGGCCCACCTCAGCCTGGGCGAACTGCCGGCCCTATTTGTATTGGGCCTGGGCCTGGGTTGGTTGCGGCTGCAGAGCGGCAGGCTGGCCCCGAGCGTGCTGATGCATGGCCTCTGGAACGGGCTCACCTTTGCCAATTTGTTGTTATTAGCTGGTTAATGCCCTCCTGCCCCTTGCTGCAAGGGACTTGAAGTGGTTCACTTGCTCAGCTAATGGCCTAGCTCTTGGTCGCCACGTTTTCAGCCCAACAAGCACCAAGCCAGGCCCCGGGCCCCAGTTGGTTAAGCAGCCGCCCAGCCCGGCGCTCTGGTGCCCAGGCCAGGAAAAACTCGAAGGCCCTGGAGCTGATCCAGGGCTCCCTTTCAAGCCGCAAGGTTGAACGTCAGAGCCCCTGGCTAGCTGGCTTTCACCGGGCTGCCGATGGCACCCTGGTCGGGCTGGGGATTTGCATGCTTGCCCTCAGTGGCCTGACCCTGCACTGGCAAAACCAATGGGGCCACCAGTACCAACAACTGGAAAACTCCCAGTCCCTGGAGCAGCGAATGCAGGAATCCGCCGCCGTACTTGAACAACACCACCTGGGCGTGGTCAAACGGCCGGGCCAGCTGGTGCCCACCAACAGTGAAAACCTGGTGTATCTCCAGGCCCCCCAAAGCGACCCTAAAAAGCAAGCAACCGCCCTCCTAAGTGCGATTCAGCTGGCGCCCATTCCGCCTGGCTACTGATTTCCTTGGGCTCCGCCCTGTCTATGGCCCAATCCAACCGAGCTGCCGCCCGATCTGGCAAACGGCGCGTCTTGACCATCCACCCCGTGCCAAGCCGCCGGCTGGTGGCGGTTTTCATCTTGCTTTCCGCCAGCCTCTGCGGCCTGGGGATAAGGCTGGCCTGGCTGCAACTGGTGGAGGGGGGCAAACTCCAGGCCAGGGCCCGATCCATCCAAACCACCTCGATCGCCCCGATCGGAGAGCGGCGCACAATTGTCGATCGCAACGGCAGCCTGGTCGCCCTAGACGAGGAACGGTTCATCCTGTGGGCCCATCCCCGCTATTTCAATTTCCCCGGCGACGATCCCCAATCGATCCGTCCAGCGGCGGATGTCGCCAGCAAACTGGCCACGGTTCTCGCCCAACCGAAGGCAACTCTGCTGCAGGCCATTGGCAACCGTAAAAGTGGCGTGAAGCTGGCCAGCGACCTCGATCCCGAGACCGCTGCTCGGGTCAAGGCCTTGGGGATCAGTGGCCTGGACCTGGAGGCCTACCCGCACCGGATCTATCCCCAGGGGCCCCTGTTCGCCAATGTGGTGGGCTTCCTAAACCTGGAGCGGGTCCCCCAGGCCGGCCTGGAGCAAAGCCGCAACAGTGATCTCAAGCGCCACGAAACCACCGTGCGCATGCTCCGGGGCGCAGACGGCACCCCCCTACCCCAGGGACTGGCGGCTGGCTCCCTCTATGGCGACGATCTGAAGCTGCAGCTAACCCTTGACGCCCGCCTTCAACAGGTGGCCCAACAGGCCCTGGTCAAACAGGTAAAGCAATGGCACGCCAAGCGGGGGGCCGCCATGGTGATGGATGTGCGCAACGGCGAAATCCTTGCCCTGGCCTCCACCCCCACCTACGACCCCAACAAGTTCTGGAAGTTCAAACCAGGGCTATTTCGGGAATGGTCGGTGCAGGACCTCTACGAGCCCGGCTCGACCTTTAAGCCGATCAACCTGGCTCTTGCCCTCCAGGAAAAGGCGATCGACCCCAACGGCAAGGTGACCGACAACGGTTCACTGTCCATCGGCGGTTGGCCGATTTTTAACCACGACCGCCGGGGCAACGGTGTGATCGATTTCCCCACCGTGCTCCAGGTTTCGAGCAACGTGGGCATGGTCCAGGCCATGAAGCATGTCAAACGCGATCGCTTCTGGCAGTGGCTCCGCAATTTCGGCATTGACGCCAGTCCGGATACGGATTTACCGGGAGCCGTGGCCGGGGAACTGAAAAAGAAAACCGACTTTGTGGGCCAGCCGATCGAATCGGCCGTGGCCTCCTTTGGCCAGGGCTTTTCGCTCACTCCCCTGAAGCTGCTCCAGCTCCACGCCATGCTGGCCAATGGCGGCAGACTCGTCAGCCCCCACATCACCCGCGGCCTGCGCTCCGGCGACTCCCTAGCCACCAGCGCCCCCTCCAGCGGCATACCCCTGCTGGATGTGGGGGTCACCCAAACGGTGATGCGCTGGATGGAGTCGGTGGTTGAGAAAGGAAGTGGCAAGGGGGTCAAGATTCCTGGCTACCGCATCGGCGGGAAAACCGGCACCGCCCAAAAGGCGGAGCGGGGGGTCTACATCGCAGGGGCCCGGATTTGCAGTTTTGTGGCCCACCTGCCGATCGACGATCCCCGCTACGTGGTGCTGGTAGTGGTCGATGAGCCCCAGGGGGGCAACGCCTATGGCTCCACGGTGGCCGTGCCGGTGGCCAAGCAAATCATCGAAGCCCTACTGGTCTTGCAAAACATCCCCCCTTCTGTGGCGGTTCCCACAGCAGCCGTAGGCACGGCCAAACTGCCTGGCTAGCGTTGGCCAGAGTGCCGATCTCCCCTTCAGTGGCCAACCTGCTTGATCAACTTGCCGCCATGACCGTGGTGGTGGCAGACACCGGAGACATTGACGCGATCAAGCAGTTCACCCCGCGGGACGCCACCACTAACCCCTCGCTGATCCTGGCGGCGGCCCAGATCCCCCGTTACCAGGAGCTGATTGACCGCTCCCTGCGGGAGAGCCGGGCCGTGATGGGCACCGGTGCCTCCGCGGAGGAAGTGGTGCATGAGGCCCTCGATGAAATCTGCGTCACCTTTGGCCTCGAAATTCTCAAAATCGTGCCCGGCCGGGTTTCCACGGAGGTGGATGCCCGGCTCAGCTTCGATACGGCAGGCACCATTGCCAAGGCCCGCAAATTAATCGGCCTCTACCGGATGGCTGGCATTGGCACCGACCGGGTGTTGATCAAAATTGCCTCCACCTGGGAGGGGATTAAGGCCGCCGAAAAACTTGAGCAGGAGGGAATCCACTGCAACCTCACCCTGCTGTTTGGCTTTGCCCAAGCGGTCGCCTGCGCCGAGGCCGGAGCAACCCTGATCTCCCCGTTTGTTGGCCGCATCCTCGACTGGTTCAAAAAGAGTACTGGCCGAGATAGCTATCCGGGTCCAGAGGATCCCGGCGTGCTCTCGGTAAGCAAGATCTTCAACTACTTCAAAACCTACGGCTACAAAACCGAGGTAATGGGGGCCAGCTTCCGCAATACCGATGAAATCATCGAACTTGCCGGCTGCGATCTGCTCACAATTTCCCCCACCCTGCTCGATAAATTGCAGGCCAATACCGGTGAATTGGAGCGCAAGCTGAACGCCTTCGACCCGGGCCCCACCGAACCGCAAATCCACCTCGACGAGAGCGGATTCCGCGAAATGATGGCCAAAGATCAGATGGCCACTGAAAAGCTAGAAGAGGGCATCACCGGCTTCACAAAGGCGATCGTGACCCTTGTGGCCCAGTTGGCCCACCGCCTGGCCGAACTGGAGGGGGGCGCTGCCTTTGACCACGCTGTGCAGGAAATCTTCCTGCTCAACGACCTAGATGGCGATGGCTGCATTAGCCGGGAAGAATGGCTGGGCAGTGATGCGGTGTTCGATGCCCTCGACACCGACCATGACGGCCGTCTTCTGCCCGCCGATGTTCGGGGTGGCTTCGGCTCTGCCCTAGCCCTGGCAGGCCGTCCATGAACGCCCTCGACACCATGCGTGCCCTGGCAAGCAAGGGCGAGGTGATGACCGTCGAACCCGGTGAGGTGATTTTTAATTCAGGAGAAGCCGGGGATTGCATGTTTGGCCTGCTGGAGGGCTCAATCGAGCTCAGCTGGAATGGGGAGCAGGGTCTTGAGCAAATCCAAGCTGGTGACGTTTTCGGCGCCGGCGCCCTAGTCACCAGTGACCATCGCCGTTATGGCAGTGCCAAGGCCCTGACCGCCTGCAGGATCCTGAGGATGAATCGGGAAAAGTTCCTATTCGCAGTTCAGGAGGCACCGATGTTTGCCCTCGAGCTGTTGGGCTCGATTGACCAACGGCTGCGGGCCCTCAAGGACTGCACCCGATCTACGGCTGGCTGAACACCAGCTCAGTTGCGTTGGAACAACAGGCGCTTGATCACCCGTTGGGCGATGTCGCCGTAGCCCATCTCACCCGAGAGAATTTGGGCAATCCGTTGGGGGGCGGTGGGCCGCTTGATACCCAGCTGGTATCCAACACCCGGCACCCGATAAAACACCTGGGCGATGCGCTTTCCCCAGGCCATCGACTCACCCCATTCCCGCCGCATCCTGGCGGTGTATTCGCCAAGGGCTCCCTGCTCCCCAGCCAGCCAGCGATCCAGGGCTTGGGCCGCCAGGCAGCCGCTCAACAGCGCCGGACGGAGTCCCTCCGCCAGGAAGGTATCGCAGAGGGAGGCCGCATCGCCAACGGCAACGGCCCCAGCGTTAACTCCACTGCCATGGAGGGGATGGTGGCCATTCCAGATCCGCAAAGACACCGCTTGGCGCTGGCCCGCATCCGCGGCAAAACCCAGGCTTGGCAGGAGTTGGGAGAGCACCGCCTCGCTGTTGGCCTCCTGGCGACCAATGAAGGTGCCAACTCCGATGCTGTAGCCCCCAAGCCGTGGGAAAGCCCAGCAAAAACCATGGCGCACGAGGCCAAAATCAAACAACACCGCCTGGGGACTGGCCACCTCGCCCTCCAGCTGGACTGACACGGTGGAGGCATAGCGGGGACTGGCTGGACCAATACCCAAACCTGCCGCCAGGCTGGATTCCGATCCATCCGCCACCACCAGGCTGCGGCTGCGGTACCGAAGACTCTCGCCAGCGGAGCTAAGGGCCTGCACCTGCCAGTGCTCCCCCTCCCGGTTGGCGGAAACGACCCTGACCCCCTGCTCAAAGCTGGCTCCAACCGCCTGGGCCTGCTCCATCAAGGTGGCATCCAGTTGGGAGCGCCTCACGATCCAAAAGGGGGAGTCGCCCGCCAAGGGCGCACTGACGGGATCGGCGAGACACCAGCTGAAACGCACCTCATCGATGACCGAATCCACCGCCGGCCTGAGGTCAAAGGGGAAAAGGCGTTGCACCGAGGCAGCCATGCCCCCGCCACAGGGCTTGGGGCGGGGAAATTGGGCGGCATCGAGCACCAGCACTTTCCAGCCCTTGGCAGCCAGGTGATAAGCGGCGGCACCACCAGCGGCGCCTGCCCCCACCACAATCCCATCAAAAACAGCCTTCAAGCCAGTCAGCGTCAAACTTTGAGGATGTCGGCTTCCTTGGCAGCCAGGAGCTTCTCCAGTTCAACAATGAACTTATCGGTGAGTTTCTGCACCTTTTCCTGTTCATCGCGGCTTTGATCCTCAGACAGCTCGCCCTCCTTTTCCTGCTTTTTGATCCGGTCAATGCCGTCGCGGCGCACGTTGCGCAGGGCCACCTTGCCCTCCTCCGCATATTTGGCGGCGATCTTGCAGAAATCCTTGCGGCGCTCCTCGGTGAGGGGTGGGATGTTGATCCGGATCACCTTGCCATCGTTGTTGGGGGTGAGGCCCAGGTCACTCATGGCGATCGCCTTCTCAATTAGCCCCATCGAAGAGCCATCAAAAGGCTGGATCTGAATTGTCTGGGAATCGGGCGTGGAAACCGTGGCCAGGGATTTCAGGGGCGATTCGGCGCCGTAGTACTCGATCGTGATCTTGTCGAGCAAGGAAGGATTGGCCCTGCCCGTGCGAATCGTGTTGAAGGTGCGCTGGGTGGATTCCAACGACTTACGCATGCTGGCTTCCAAATCCATGGCTTCCAAAAGGTGGTTAAAGCGAGAAGGGGCGGGGCCAGCGATTAGGCCGGCTGGATCCTGGTGCCAATTGGCTCTCCAGCCACGGCCCGGCCGATATTGCCGGGCCCAAATAGATCAAACACCACAATGGGGATGGAGTTGTCCTTGCAGAGGGCAATGGCCGTGCCGTCCATCACCTCGAGCTCGCTGCTGAGCACCTCCAGGAAGGAAAGGCTCTCGTAGCGCACGGCATCTGGGTATTTGTTGGGATCCTTGTTGTAGACCCCATCCACCTTGGTGGCCTTAAAGACCACATCGGCGCCAATTTCGGCGGCCCTCAGGGCGGCGGTGGTGTCGGTGGTGAAAAAAGGATTACCGCAGCCTGCACCAAAGATCACCACCCGCCCCTTTTCCAGGTGGCGAATCGCCTTGCGGCGGATGTAGGGCTCGGCCACCTCCTGCATGGAAATGGCGCTTTGGACCCGGGTGGGAACGCCGGCCCGTTCGAGCCCATCCTGGAGCGTGATCGCGTTCATCACCGTGGCCAGCATGCCCACGTAATCGGCGGTGGCCCGGTCCATGCCGGCGGCAGAGCCCTTCAAACCGCGGAAGATATTGCCGCCACCAACCACAATCGCCAGTTCCGTACCACTGGCCACCACTGCGGCCACATCGGTGGCAATAGATTGCACGATGGCGGGATCAATGCCATAGCCCTGCTCTCCCATCAGCGCTTCGCCGCTGAGTTTGAGGAGCACGCGCTTGTAGGCCATCTACACCGTTGATTTTCCTGACCGTAGCAACAGCCTTGCCCCTTGCCACCCTGGCCAGTTGCCGTTGGTGAACGGAATGGAACCTGGGTCGAGGATTTTATTTAAAACTCAATCCCGGCCTGGGCTTTCACCCCCTGCTCCCGGAAGGGGTGGCGCACCAATTTCATCTCGGTGACCAAATCAGCACGCTCCACCAGGGCCGCCGGAGCTCCACGGCCAGTGAGGGCCACATGGGTGAGGGGGGGCCGCAGGGCCAAACCTGCCAACACCTGCTCGATCTCCAGATATCCCAGCTTGAGGGCCACATTCACCTCATCGAGCACCACCAATTTGCGACTGGCATCGGCCAGGTAGGTCAGGGAACGGTCCCAGGCCAGCTGCACCAGTTGACGATCCCTCTCCCGATCCTGGGTTTCCCAGGTGAATCCCTCCCCCAGGGCGTGCCAGTGGAGATCATCACCAAAGAGCTGGAGGGCCTTCGCCTCGCCTGGCTGCCAGCCACCCTTGATGAATTGGACTACGGCCACCCGCTCGCCGTGGCCCAGGGTGCGCAACACCAGGCCAAGGGCCGCGGTGGTTTTGCCCTTGCCATCACCGGTAAAAACCAGCACCAGGCCCTTTTCCAAGTTGCGCTCGCCCACCCGCTGTTGCTGCACCTCCTTGCGGCGCGCCATGCGCTTCTGGTAGCCATCTGGATCGGTTTCGGGGGCAAGGGCACCGCCGGGGCCGAGCTTCTCGGCGGCCTGGTCCGCCGCGTTTAGATCAGCCATCGGAAGGGGGCAATCTCGAACCTGAGCCCACTCTGGCGGCTCATGCCACCAGGCGTTGCCCCGCCCTGGCCAGGGCGGAATCGACGGCCTGCTGTTGATCCCTACGGGTTATCCAGTGGTGATAGGTGCGGGTGTGGATCGCCACCGAGTGGCCCATCATCCGGGCCGCCACCGTGTCGGGCAGGCCGATGTGGATGGTGCGAACGGCCCAGGCATGGCGCAGGTCATAGGGGGTGCAGGCCAGGCCATAGCGGCGGAATTGCTCTGCCACCCGCCGCCCCACCTGCTGGAGGGTTGTGCGCCTCAAATCCGTACATACGGAGGGCAGTAGTTGCGGTTGCTCGCCCAGGGAGGGCAGGGCAAAGCGTTCAACCCATGCCGGCTGAAAGGGCCAAACCTGGTGTTCCCCCGTTTTGCTGGTGGGCAGCACCCGAATCACCCGGTCGCCGCCAGGCGCCAAGGCTGATAAATCCGTGAAGAAAACCTCGTGGTTGCGCAGGCCGTAGGTGGCCATCAGGCCGTAGGCCAGGCGCCACCCAGGGTTGGGGATCTGGTCGATCCACTGGAGGATTTGGCTGTCACTGGGCAATTGCCGAAATTGGGCGGCATGGAGTCCATAGCCAGCTGAGCGCTCACCCCAATCGCTTGGCAGATCGAGGCACCGATGGCGGGCCAGGGCGGCCAGGGCCGTGCCGCACTGCTGGCGGCTGCGGCTGGCGGGGTCGTAGCTCTCGAGCACCTGCTCCAGCAACTGAAGGCCCCAGGGCAAGGCGAATTCATCGGCAAGCGCCTGGAGCCGCCGCAGGTAGGGCTGGTAGGCGCCGGTCCAGGTGGTGCGGCAGCCGGCCGGGTTACGGCGACGCCGGGAATCGGCAAAAAAGGCCCGCTCGAACTCGGCCAACAGCAGATTTATCTGGCCATCACTGGACTTGCCGGAGCTGGATTTGCTGGGGCTGGGCGTGCTGGGGCTGGGCGTGCTGGCGTCAGTAGTAGCTGCTGATTTCGCCTGCGATTGGGGGGTTTTACGAACCCAATCGGCCCAATCAAATTGCTGCTGTTGGAGCTGGCGCAGGATGGCCTTTACTTCAATTCGGGCCTGCATGAAGCCGGCCTCCGTTGCCGGCAGGCCCAGGCTGATGCGCTGCACGGGGAAACGCCCGCTGCCCCCTCGACAGGGCAGGGGGCCCCTCAGGCCAAGCCTTTCGCCGCGCTGCTCCAGGCGCAAGCTGATGCCAGCTGCGGCCCAGAGACCATTTTGCTGGGCCAATTGCTGGGCCATGGGCAGGGCCAGTTGCTCGGCCAGGGACGCATCGCTCACTGAGGCCAAACCAGCAAAAAGATCCAAACCTTTGCGTACCAGACCATATCGATGCCAGCCCAAGGGCGCTAGGGCAAGGCAGACAGGGTTACGCTCTCATGCTCTACACGCCTCGAACCTGGCATGGCCAAAGTTGGCGTGCTGCTGCTGAACCTCGGGGGGCCGGAGCGGATCCAGGACGTGGGTCCATTCCTATACAACCTGTTTTCCGATCCGGAGATCATCCGACTGCCAAACCCGGTTCTGCAAAAGCCCTTGGCCTGGCTAATCAGCACCCTGCGCAGCGGCAAATCCCAGGAGGCCTACCGCTCCATCGGTGGCGGCTCACCACTAAGGCGAATCACCGAGCAGCAGGCCCGTGAACTGCAAAGCGAATTGCGCAGCAGAGGCATAGAAGCCACCAGCTACGTGGCAATGCGCTACTGGCACCCCTTCACCGAATCGGCGGTCTCTGACATCAAGGCCGATGGCATCGATGAGGTGGTGGTATTGCCCCTATATCCCCATTTCTCAATCAGCACCAGCGGCTCCAGCTTCCGGGAATTGCAGCGCCTCAGGCAGGCAGATCCAAATTTCTCCAGGCTGCCAATCCGTTGTATCCGCAGCTACTTCAACGACCCCGGTTACATCAACGCCATGGCCGGCCTGATTGCGGCCCAAATCCGAGCCTGCAACACTCCGGAAACGGCCCACATTTTCTTTAGTGCCCATGGGGTGCCCAAGAGCTACGTGGAAGAGGCGGGCGATCCCTACCAAAAGGAAATCGAAGTCTGCAGCGAATTGATCATGGCCCGCCTGGCCGAGCTGCTGGGCCATGGCAACCCCTCAACCCTGGCCTACCAAAGCCGGGTTGGTCCAGTGGAATGGCTCAAGCCCTACACAGAGGAGGCCCTGGCCGATTTAGGCGCAGCTGGTGTGGCCGAACTGGTGGTGGTGCCCATCAGCTTCGTGAGCGAGCACATCGAAACCCTGGAAGAGATAGATATCGAATACCGGGAACTGGCCCATGAGGCCGGCATTGCCCACTTCCGCCGGGTGCCCGCCCTCGACACCAACCCTGCCTTCATTTGCGGCCTGGCAGATCTGGTGCAAAGGGCCATGGCCGGCCCGGAAGTCAATTTGGACCAGGCCGCCGAGCTGCCCAACAAGGTCAAGCTCTATCCCCAAGACAAGTGGGCCTGGGGTTGGAACAACAGTTCGGAGGTCTGGAATGGCCGCTTGGCGATGGTGGGATTTTCCGCTTTCCTAGTTGAGTTGCTCAGTGGGCGCGGTCCGCTCCATGCCATCGGGCTTCTCTAGATCCACTGCCCCTGCCGTTGCCGGCCTGCTGACTGCCCTCACCTGCCTTGGAGCCCTAGCCGGAGGGCCGGCAAGGGCAGCTGACCCGGCCTGGAAATTCGGGGTATTTCCGGTGGCCAGCTTCTTGGGTTACACCAGTGCCTTTGGAAGCCGCAGCGGGCCCTGGGGCGTAGTTGAACCCCATTACGGCCTGGACATTGCCGCCCCCCTGGGCTCGCCAATTCGCAATTGGTGGGCCGGCCGGGTTAGCCAACTGCTCAACGACGACCGCTGTGGGGTGGGCCTGGTAATTCGCTCCGGAAACTACGAACACATCTATTGCCACATGCACTTTTCGGGGAGGCCTGCCCAGCTACGGGAGGGGCAATTCGTGGCCACTGGCCAAACCATCGGCCATGTGGGCATGACCGGTCGCACCAGCGGTCCGCACCTCCATTGGGGCATGCGCTACCGGGGCCAATGGCTCAACCCTGCCGCAATTCTGCGGGCAATGGCCCGTAGCCGCCGCATACCGCCGCCGGTCTCGGCTGGGGGAATTAGCCCCAAAAGCCCCTCCAGCACTTAGGGTTGATCCCGTTAGAAGGTGGCCAGAATCTTGGCCAGTCCCGCCCAATTAGCTAGCCGTATTCCCTCCACCCATGACCTCGGCTCCGCCAAGAACCCCAGAGCTCCAGCCCATCACCGAAGCCAGCGCAGGGGTGAAGAGGGTCAAGGGCGGCTATGCCCTGATGGATGCCCTGAGGCTCCACGGCGTGGAGCACATCTTTGGTTACCCGGGCGGGGCAATCCTCCCCATCTACGACGAGCTCCACAAGGCTGAGAGCCGCGGCTGGCTCAAGCACATCCTGGTGCGCCATGAGCAGGGGGGCACCCATGCGGCCGATGCCTATGCCCGGGCCACCGGCAAGGTGGGGGTCTGCTTCGGCACCTCCGGGCCTGGCGCCACAAATCTGGTTACGGGCATAGCTACGGCCCAGATGGATTCCGTGCCGATGGTGGTAATCACTGGCCAGGTACCCCGGGCGTCGATCGGCACCGATGCCTTCCAGGAAACTGACATCTTCGGCATCACCCTGCCGATCGTGAAGCACTCCTGGGTGGTGCGGGACCCCCGCGACATCGGCCGGATCGTGGCAGAGGCATTCCTGATTGCCGCCAGTGGTCGGCCAGGGCCGGTGTTGATTGATGTGCCCAAGGATGTGGGGGCAGAGGAATTCGAATACGTGCCGGTGGCCCCTGGCAGTGTCATCCCAGCGGGATTTAAGCCCTCTCCCGCTCCCGATGCCGCGGCAATTGAAGCGGCCCTTGGCCTGATTCGCCAAGCCCGTCGCCCCCTGCTCTACGTGGGCGGTGGCGCAATTAGCAGTGGCGCCCACGATCTAGTGGCCCAAATGGCGGATCGCTTCCGCCTGCCCGTAACCACCACCTTGATGGGCAAGGGAGCATTCGATGAAACCCATCCCTTGGCGGTGGGGATGCTTGGCATGCACGGCACCGCCTATGCCAATTTCGCCGTAACCGAGTGCGATCTCCTGATTGCGGTGGGAGCCCGCTTCGACGACCGGGTCACCGGACGGCTTGATGGCTTTGCCCCCAGGGCCCAGGTGATCCACATCGACATTGATGCGGCGGAGATGGGCAAAACCCGGCCAGCCGATGTGCCGGTGGTGGCCGATGTCAAGGCCGCCCTTCAGGCCCTGTTGGCCGCCTCAACCCAGGAGGGTTCAGAAGGCCGCACCGAGGCCTGGCTTGATCGAATTGAGACCTGGAAAACCAACTACCCCCTGGTGGTGCCTGCCCCAGAAGGGGATATCGCCCCCCAGGAAGTGGTGGTTGCCCTGCAGGAATTGGCCCCCAAGGCCTACTACACAACTGATGTGGGCCAACATCAAATGTGGGCTGCCCAGTTCCTACACAACGGTCCCCGCCATTGGATTAGCAGTGCGGGCCTGGGCACCATGGGTTTTGGCATGCCCGCAGCCCTGGGGGTGCAAACCGCCTTTCCCGATGAGCAGGTGATTTGCGTGGCAGGTGACGCAAGCATCCTGATGAATATCCAGGAATTGGGCACCCTCAGCCAGTACAACCTGGCCGTGAAGGTGGTGATCATTAACAACGGCTGGCAGGGGATGGTGCGCCAGTGGCAGGAAAGCTTCTACGAGGAGCGCTATTCGGCCTCCGAAATGACCGGCGGCATGCCCGATTTCCCCGCGGTGGCAGAGGCATTTGGCGTCCGTGGTTTCTCAATTACGGAGCGGGCCAACTTGTATCAACAACT
>NZ_JAGQBV010000004.1:0-67038 GCF_024345815.1 Cyanobium sp. HWJ4-Hawea
CCACCAGGGGAATCAGGCTCTGGGCCTCACCATTTGGCACCAGCGGCAGAAAGGCCTCATCGCAAATCACCAGGGATTGGCGCTCCAACCAAGGCTCCAGGCTTTCGCGACCCCAAAGCTGACCCGTGGGGTTGTGGGGGTTAGTTAGCCAAAGCGCACCCTCGCTAACCGCAGCGGCAGCGGCAAAAGCCTGCGGGAAGGCAGCAGACCAATGCGCCGGCAGTGGGACCGACTGCACCTTCGCCTGCCAGGTGGCGAGGGCACGCCGGTAGTCGGCAAAACCTGGCTCAGGGAGCCAACTAGACCCGGCCGCCGCGGCATCGCGGGCAGCCCAGGTGAACAGTTCAGCAGCCCCATTGCCCACCAAAACTGATGCTTTCTGGACCCCATGCAAAGCCGCCGCCGCCGCTGCGAAACCGCTGTAGGAGCGGTCTGGATAGTCCCTCAGGGGGGAGCCCAGGGTCGATCGCAGTAGCTGGAAACGATCAACCAGGGGAAGCCCAAAGGGCACCAGGGAGGCACTGGCATCGAGCAGCTGATCTGGCCGACAACCGAGCCGCCTCGCAACTGAGGCGCGATTGCCGCCATGGGGCTCCATGAGAGGTGCAGCAGCCATGCAGCGACGCTACGGGGCCGCCCAGGGGCCTGTCGCCAACAGGGCAAGAAGACGCTAAAAACGGGCACCGGAGCAAGACCATCACCCATATCCGATTTCCCAAGCCAAAACCAACTGGCCCCCTAGATCCCCTGCTGCGCTCGCTGCTGGCTTTGGTTTTCGTGCCCGGGTTTTTGCTGCCTGGAGCTGCAGGCAAGGCAGCCGAGCGGCCGGAATTACTCATGCAGCTCCTGGATAAGGGCCGTTGTGCGGGCTGCCAATTGGCAGACGCCGACCTGGTGCTGGCCCACTTGCCCAACGCGGATTTGCGGGGCGCCAAGCTCAATGGGGCAAATCTCAGCCAAGCCCAATTGGACGGGGCAAAGCTCAATGGGGCCGACCTGCGCAACACCAGCCTGCTGGGCGCCTCGTTGCGGGGAGCAGACCTGCGGGGCGCCAATCTTGAGGGCACTGACCTACGCCAGGCCGACCTCAGCGGCGCCCTACTGGATCGAACAGCTCTGGAACGGGCCCATTGGCAGCAAGCGAAGGGAATCAACAGCAACCAGTTGAGCTATGCCCAACTGCACAATGCGGGCGTGGCTGCCCACGACGCCGGCCAACCGCAAAAAGCTGAACTCTGGTTCAGCCAAGCCATCCAACGCCAACCTGAAGCGGCCGTGAGCTGGGTGGCAAGGGCCATAAGCCGGGGTCAGCAGGGCAAAACACCTCTGGCCGCCAATGATTTCGACACCGCAGCACGCCTTTACGCCCAAAGGGGCGACGGGGAGAGCGCAAAACAACTGAAAGAGGCAGCAACAGCCCTGGCCAAGCCCCAAAAACAGGAACCAGGCGGCAATGGCATCGGCAGCCAATTACTTGGCACCGCTGCTGCCCTGGCCAAATTGCTCGGTCCCCTGGCCGGATTGGCCCTTCTCCCAATCGGCATCTAGATCAATAGCCAGTCGCTTGACCCATCCACTCCCGGGCCTGGGAGGAGGAGGGCTGGTAGCCAAAGCCAAATACGCCACCAGATTCATCATTGATAACTTTTGGGGTCACCATGATCACCAATTCGCGTTTATCACGGGTACGCCCAGAGTTACGGAAAAATTGACCAATTAGGGGAATATCTCCAAGGATCGGCCATTTAGTAACCGTTGAGATATCGGAATCAGAAATCACACCGGTGAGGATCAAGGTTTGACCATCACGCACCCTCACCGTGCCCGTATCAAGTCGACGAACACTCAATATCTGAATTTCACCGCAGCCCTGAACTGCAGTTTTTGATGTGGCCGCAGAAATGGCTGGCGACAAGGTAAATGTCACAAAACCATTGTCATCAATTTTGGATACCCGTGCCCCCAAGGTGAGGCCTGATATGCCAAATCCCGGAGTGCAGGTCACTATATTGCTGGTGTTACTGCCGGTCGTCTGGTTGGAGCTATAGGCGGTCACCACATTTGTCCCAACAGTCACGAAGGATTCATTAGCCCTTGGTCGCCCAATTGAAGCGGTTGACAGCGAGCTACTCACTCCATTGGGCCCACCGGCACTTGTGGCCGCCGCCACCTCAGCACCACCTTCTATCGGCTCGGGATTTTCCGACAAAATCAAGGTGGGGGATGCCAACAACTTGGTGTTGCTAGAGACGATGCTGGCCCGCAGGTAATCCACAAACGAGCCATCACTGGGCTGGCTTAATGCCGGGTTCGAAGCGGGATAGCCATTACCGAAGGATCCCAAAAACTTACCTGAATCATTAACAATAAAATTATTGCCGAAGCGGAAGGCAAAGCTATTGGCTATATTGGTGTCATTGTTTAAGTTCACATCTAAAATCTTCACGGCCAGGGCCACCTGCCTTTGCCTGAGATCAAGCTGCCTGAGATATTGCTCTGCCACCACAATTAAACCTGAATCACCAATCAGGGTCACGGTGCCTAGTCTTGGATCCGTGGTGGCCTGGAGGCCCAGCAAGGGTCCCTTTGGGGCCCCAAACGATTCCACCGAGGTCTGGGCCGATAATTGCGTTGTCTGGGCAGTGGGTGCAGCCGCAACCGCATTTGCCTGGGCAACTCCCTGGGTAACTGCAGTGGTGATGGTGTTGATTTTGGTAACCGTGGCGCCCAAATTGGCGAGGTAATCAGCCGCGGAATTAGGTGATACCTGATTCAGTCGGTATACCTTGGACATCTGGGGCGAAAAACCTTTGCCCGCAAGGCTGGGGCCAGCCATGATCAGGTTTCCCTCCAACCGACCCTGCAAACCAGCTGCCAACAGCACGGCATTCAAGGCTCGGGCATAGGTCTCGTTTTTGAAGGCAATCGTGACGGCCCGGAGCCTGGGGGCCGGACTACTCGCTGGGGCCTCCCCATCGGGATCCACATAGACAAATCCATAGCCGCCGATCTGGGCCAAGGCCATTAGGGCGTCCTTGGCGGGGGCATTGCGCAGGGTGAGGGTTACCCGGGGGCCCTTGACCTGAAGGAGGGCCGTATTGCGAAGCACCATCGAACCAACGGCCATGTCGCCCAAAGGCGGAGCGACTGCCCTGGGCCGCAGAGGTGGGACATAGCCGGGCTGGGGAATGCTGCCGGGTTGGTTGAGATCAAGGCGCGCCGTTTGCTGTGCCGATCGGAAGGGCGCCACAAAGGAAATGATCAGATTTTGGCCGTCTGCACTGATAGTGGGGCGGCGCAAAGGCAGGCCTGGAGCAGCCTTGATCTCCACCTGATAGGTAGATCCGGCTCCCTGCAAACTAACCACCTCTAGTCCTAATTCAGGCATTGCCAATCGCTGGGGACCAAATCTCAGGGCACCAGGTTTGTCAGTGGCAATTTGCGCTTCCCAGCGGCTGGCATCGCCGCTCTGGCGCAGCTGGGGAGCAGCGCCCACACCCCCAATCACAAGCTCCACCGCATCGGGAAGCCGGCGAACGCTCATTTCGATGGCTCCAGCCGGTATGGCTGCCAAAGCTTGCAGCGCCGGGCCAGGAATTAAATTTATGGAAGCAAAACCACCAATCAAAAGCCAGCCTTGCCGGCGTGGAGCGCGCTGCACCACCTCACCCATTCATGCTGGCCGGATCGTATCGATTGAACACCGATAAAGCCAGTCTTGTAATGGAAGGCCTAGGGAGTTCGGCCGTAGAGACTCACATTGAGCCTCAAAACCAGCTTCCCCGAGGCAGGTGCCTTGATGCTCGCCCCTGGGGGAGTGGGGCCAGTAGTGGACCCGCCAGGGGCACTTGCGCCAGTGGCGGCCTTGGGCTCTTCGGGGGACAGCAGTAAATCGCTTTGGACCACTAGCAGATTCAACCTTTCCAGCCCCTGCAAAAAGGCCCATAGCTGGCTGAAATGGCCCTTGGCCGCCAACAACACGGTTCGTTTCTGCAGGCCATCCACTGCCAGGGGATCCTGGGGCGCTTTAGCGCCCTTGGGGTCAGCCTGAGCCGCTGGCAATGGCTGGGGCGCCGCTCCCTGGGGTTGGGGCTCGTAGAGGCTTAGCTCAACTCCAGTGCGATTAGCCAGCTGATCCGCCTGCGCCAGAAAGGTGGCCAAATTGCCACTGCCTGCAATCAACTGGAGCAGCAGGTCCTGCTGCTGCTGGGCCCGATCCAGGCGCTCCTGCTGGGACGTCAACTGTCGACGCAGTGAGGGGAGTTGGTCCACCTGCTCGCGCAGGGCCATCAACCGGGCCTCTCCCTGCTGCCACTGCTGAAATTGGGGCACCACCGCAAAGCCAGCCACCAAGGCTGTGATGGCGCCACCGCAGGCCAGCGGCAGCCAAAACGCAGGCTGCTGGAGACCCCTCAAGGCAACAAGCCCTCCCGACGCAAAAGCTCCTGCCGTTCAGCCATCCCCAGCGATCCAAGGGCACGTAATTGCCCAATCGATAGGGGCACTGCCTTCTTGGCAAGCGGCGCGCTGATCTCAAATTGCACGGGCTCAGCGGCTGGGCCAGGCCCATTAGGGGCGCCATCTTGCCGGCTCGCCTTCACCAATTTGGTGTCATTTCCCTCAAATAAACCAGAACCCTGAAGTTCCAGCTCAAGGGCATTGATGCGAACAAAAGCCTGGGGGTCACTGGCCAAACCCTGGATTCGGAGCAAACCTGGTTCCCGCTTCAAGGAAGTCAGTTGAACGCCGGCTGGCGTAAGCCGCCTGAACTCCGCAAGCAAAGCCGAGCCCGATTGCACCGCCACCAGACCCACAGCCAATGAGCCATTCCCGCGATCCAACCTCCCTACCTGCAACTGCAGCCGCTGCAGGCGACCCGCCAGCAGCTCCGCCTGGGCCTGCGCCGGCACCAGGGCGGCAAGCTCAGATTGATTGCGGCCATTGAGGAAAGCCAGCCCTCCCCAAGCCAGGACCATGGCAGCGAGCAAACCTGCTCCAGCCCAGATACCTTGCCTGAAAAGATCCTGCCCGCCAAGCTCCTCAAAGGGCACTAGAGACTTGGAAGCTTGACCGGGATTTAGACATTGCTCCTGCAGTAAATCCGCCCCCACCGTGCTGGCTGCAAGAAAATCCGATCCGAGCCACACCACTGGGGAAGAATCCCAAAAGGTCCGGAGCGCTGCCTGCAGCTCAACCTGGAGCAAAGCGTCATCGCTGCCTGGCCCATAGCAACAGAAATTGGCGCGGCCATCCTGCACCTGCCGTGCTCGCCAAAACTGCTGGCGACTCCGCAGGGCGCCCTGCCATTTGAGGTCGAAGGAGCTGCCAGGTGTCCAGCCGGGCAAGGGCCAATCGGCCTGGGGTTCCCCGTCCATCGTCAGCCAAAGCCTGGAGGCCTGAGGACCCAGGCTTAAAAACCAGCTCTCTCCCTTTTCGTTGCAGGCCAAGGCATGCCAGGCCTGCAGTTGGGCTGGAATTAACTGCTGCAGACTGATCCCCGCCAAGCCAAAAACCTCTTGCCACGCCTGCACCAAGCTCCGCGGAGCTGCGGCCAGCAGGGTTTGGGCCGCCTGGGGTGGTGGATTTTTAAGGGGCAAGTAGGTCAGTGCCCAGTCGTCTAAGGAGCCGACCAGCTGCAGCTCAGGGTCCAATTGCCTTATTGCCGCTAGCGGATCATCAGGGGGCTGATCAAAGGGCCAACTGACGACACGCCAATGGCAAGCTTCCGCAGGCAAAACCGCCGCCACCTTGGCGTTCACTAGGCCTTGCTCCAAGAGCAGGTCGCCAATGAAATCCCCAAGGGCCGGAATCTGTTGGGGTTGGCCCGCCAGGCAAATTCCGCCAGGCAAGGGAACTTCAAACACCAACCTCGAACCCCTGCCCTGCTGCCCCAGCAGCACTCCGCGCAGGCCCCCGTCCGTGATCTCCAGGCGCAGGCGCCTAGGGAAGAGTTGGCCCTGGAGCTCCTGCCAGCGCTCCTGCAAATAGCCGGGGATCTCCTCGCCTTTCATCAATCCCGCCAGGGCAAGCCCGAGCCCACGGCCTCACCAATGTGGGCCAGGCCATGGCGATCCAGTTGCTGGCTGAAACCCTCCAGGATTTGGGGCACCAGGGTTGGGCCCTGGTAAATCCAGCCGGTATAGAGCTGCACCAGGGCTGCACCGGCACTGATCCGCTCCCAGGCGGCCTGGGCCGAATTAATGCCGCCCACCCCGATTAGGGGCAGGGCGGGGCCGGCCGTGGCCCGCAGCCGCCGCAGCACCTCCAGGGCCCGTGCCCGCAGGGGTACCCCGCTCAGGCCCCCCGCCTCCTCCGCCAAGGTGCGACCAGTTTGGACCAAGCGGCGCTGCTCCAGGCCGAGCCGATTGAGGCTGGTGTTAACCGCAATCACCCCGGCCAATCCCTCCTCGTAGGCCATCCGGGCAATCGAATCAATGGCGTCGTCTTCCAAGTCTGGAGCGATTTTTACCAATAGGGGCGGGCAAGCCGGCAGGCGGCGCAACCGCTCCACCAGTCGCCTCAACAACACCTCTTCCTGCAGCTCCCTCAACCCGGGGGTATTGGGGGAGCTCACGTTGATCACGGCGTAGTCGGCCAGGGGCGCCAGCAGCTCCAGGGAGGAGGCGTAGTCGTCGGGGGCCAACTCCAGGGGTGTGATTTTGGACTTGCCCAAATTGATACCCAAAACGGCGGGCCGCTGGCCCGTGGGCCGCAGCTTTTGGCGCTCCAAGATGCGCCGCACCTCCTGGGCTCCCCCATTGTTGAAGCCCATCCGATTGAGGGCCGCCTGCTCGGCCGCCAGGCGAAACAGCCGGGGCTTGGGGTTACCGGGCTGGCCGTGCCAGGTGACACTGCCCAACTCGGCAAAACCAAAGCCGAAACAGTGCCAAATGCCAGCAGCCACGGCGTTCTTATCGAAGCCGGCCGCCAAGCCCACAGGGTTTGCAAAACGGCAACCAAACAGGCTCTGGCCCAGCCGGGGATCGGTGCGTTGCAGCTCCGCCGCCAAGCCATTTAGGGCGCCACTCACGCCTGGCCACTGGCGCCGCAGCGAGGCCTGGGCCAGGGCGGTCAGGGTCAGCTGGCTGAGCTGCTCGGCGTCGGCACCCCCATCTGCCGCCAACAGGGGGCCCACAAACTGGCCGTAAAGCGACCCGGAATTAGCAGCCATTACTACCGTCTACCCCTCACCGGCCCATTCTCCCGCGGCACGGGCCAAACGCCAGCGACCATCAGCATCTGGCTGCACCAACCAATCACGCCACTGCCAGGCGGCAGTTTTGGCCTCGAGCTGCTTGAGGGGCAACTCCACCAGCTGGGCCAGCTCCACCAGGCTGAGGGCATAGCCACCAGTAGCCAGCCGATCTGCCAATTCCAAACGACTCAACAATTGCTGCAGGCCCGCAGGAGCTGGATCTGCGGGCACGGCAACAGGCTGGGCCTGGCCCTTGGAAAAGGCCACCGCAATGGCATCGCAGCGGTCGTTATCGGGATCGCCGCTATGGCCCTTCACATAACCGAGCTGCACCCCATCCAGGCGTGCCCCATCCAGTTGCTCCCAGAGGTCCCGGTTGAGCACGGGGCCACCCGAGGCCGTCCGCCAACCCTTGCGCTTCCAGCCCTGGATCCATTTACTGAAGCCATCGATCACATATTTGCTATCGGTGCGGATCTCCAAGCCCGGTTGGTAAGGCAGCTGCTTGAGGGCCTCGAGCAGGGCCAGGGCAGCCGTCAGCTCCATGCGGTTGTTGGTGGTGGCGGCATCGGCCCCACCGAATTCCTGCACCGAACCATCCTCAAAGCGCAGCAAAGCCCCCCAGCCACCGGGGCCAGGATTCCCACTGCAGGCCCCATCACAGGCGGCCGCCACAACCCTCACTTGCTTTACGGCCACCTGCTCTCTCGCCAACTGCCTATTGCCATTCAGCCGAACCTACCGAGTCACTGGCACAGTGCCAGTTGCCAGAGAGTCCTGCTTGGCTGGCTTGCCCATGGAATGTGAAGGTATGGTTCATTTGTGTGAGGAGTGAGGAACAACCTTTCCGGGGTCGAAACGAGGACAGACTCCCAGAAAGCGTTCCTAACTCAGAGCCCTGCCTTTGGCGGGGCTTTTTTATTGCGGAGGCCCCGTTTGGCGGCACCCATCAAAAAGCCGGCCCCTGGGGACCGGCTGGAATGCAAAAGCAAATGGTGGGTTGGGCTCGAGCCAGGGGAAACCCCGGCAACGAACCCAAAGGAATCACTTGATGGAAACCTTGCCGCCCACTTCTTCCACGGCCTTCTTGATGGTTTCGGCTTCGGCTTTGGCGATGCCTTCCTTGATGGCCTTGGGAGCAGCTTCCACAAGGGCCTTGGCTTCGCCCAAACCGAGGCCAGTGAACTCGCGGACGGCCTTAAGCACCTTGATCTTGGCCGAATCTTCGAAGCCATCAAGGATGACGTCGAATTCGGTCTGCTCTTCAACGGCTTCAGCGGCGGCGGCAGGAGCCGCAGCCATCATGACGCCAGCAGAAGCTGCAGCGGACACACCGAAGGCCTCTTCAATCTGCTTGACAAGCTCGGAAGCTTCCAGCAGCGAGAGAGTCTTCAGTGACTCGAGAATTTTGTCGGTAGTAGCAGACATGGTTGGGAATCAGCAACAGATCTGTTGGGGGACAGTCGGATCGAGGGAACTCAGCTGGCGTCGCCTTCGGCGTGCTGCTTGAGAGCCCGGGCAAGACCGGACGGAACCTCGTTGATGCCCACGGCCAGCTTGGTGGTCACAGCGTTGATCGCACCTGCGATCTGCGCCATAAGCACCTCCTTGGAGGGCAGATCCCCGATGGCCTGGATTTCGGATTGGGATAGGAGCTGGCCTTCGAAAAGACCGCCCTTAACCTCCGATTTCTTCGTGTCCTTCTGGAAGGACTGAAGGGCCTTAACCGCTCCGCCGACATCGCCCTTAACCAGGACGAAGGCGTTGGTGCCAGTTAGCAGGGAATTGAGGTTTGACCAAGCGCTGTTGCCATCAATGGCACGGCGCATCAAGGTGTTTTTGGTCACCTTGCACACGCCGCTGCTGGCCTGCAGACGGGTCCGCAGATCAGACATTTCCTTGATGGTGAGGCCCTTGTAATCAAGAACCAGCGCCATTTCGGCCTCGCCGAGGAGCCCTTTGAGCTCTTCGACGATCTGTTGCTTGTTCTCCAGCGTGCGGCCCATAGGTTTGGAACGGATCGGGGGAACAAGCCGGGTACGCGGCCCCAACATGAAGAAGGAAGGATTACCCAAAGGGAAAAACCCGCCAACACCGCGAGGCCGCTGCTTGTTCCGCACCCAATCGGCCCACCAAAAGGGAAGCCTGGAAGCGAATCAATCGCGTTGACCTCGGCAGGGCTTACGGACCTAGATCCACCTGCTGTCTTGGGTAGGGCGCGTGCCCTTCTGGCCTAAGCCAGTTTACCAACCTACAACAGTGCCTGGGGCTGGGCCTCAGGCCTCCTGCTTGATGTCCTGGAGGGCGGAGAAATCCACCTGCACGGAGGGGCCCATGGTGGAAGTCACGTAGAGACTTCTCCAGTAGCGACCCTTGGCCCCACTGGGCTTGTTGCGGTCGATGGTTTCCTGCAGGGCCTTGAGGTTGTCGAGCAGCTTGGCCGCATCAAAGCTGGCCTTGCCAAAGCGCACGTGCACGATGCCGGCCCGGTCGGCCCGGAATTCCAGCTTGCCAGCCTTGAACTCATTGATTGCGCCGGCCAGGTCGGTGGTGACCGTACCCGCCTTGGGGTTAGGCATCAGGCCCCGGGGGCCCAGCACCCGGCCCAGCTTGGCCACCTTGGGCATCATGTCTGGGGTGGCGATCAGCAGGTCAAAACCCATCTCGCCCTTGGCGATCTGATCGACGAGCTCATCGTCGCCAGCCAGGTCAGCGCCGGCGGCCTTGGCGGCAGCGACCGCTTCACCCCGGGCGATTACGGCGATGCGAATCGATTGGCCGGTGCCATGGGGCAGGGCCACGGTGGTACGCAGCTGTTGGTCGGTGTACTTGGGATCAATGCCCAGGCGCACGTGGGCTTCGATGGTTTCGTCGAACTTGGCGTTGGCATTGGTCTTAACCAACTCAATGGCCTCCTGGGGGCCATAGGAGCGGTCCTCGACCGTGGCGACCAGGGCAGTGAAGCGCTTGGAAATTTTGGGCATGGTGGGATGGGGTGCGAACGACCTTGCGGTCTCCCCCGGTAATGGTGGATTCAGTCTTGAACGGCAACGCCCATGTTGCGGGCGGTGCCTTCGATGATGCGCATGGCCGAATCAACGCTGGTGCAGTTGAGGTCGGGCAGCTTGGTCTTGGCGATCTCCTCGAGCTGGGCGCGGCTGATGGCACCCACGGCTCCCTTGGCGGAGGTGGCGGCACCCTTCTCGATTCCAGCTGCTTTGGAAATCAGCACGGAAGCGGGAGGGGTTTTGGTGATGAAGGTGAAACTGCGGTCTTCAAAGACCGAAATCTCCACCGGAATCACGTAGCCGGGCTTGTCCTGCGTACGAGCGTTGTACTCCTTGCAGAAAGCCATGATGTTGACCCCGTGCTGGCCGAGGGCAGGGCCCACCGGAGGTGCGGGGTTGGCTTTGCCGGCATCGAGGGCCAGCTTGATTACGGCAACGACTTTCTTGGCCATCGTCTCTAGCTACTTGAGCAAAACTCCCAGAGGGAGTGGGGGCAGAACTGCGGATCACCCCTTTGGGAAGGGGATTCAAAAACGGCCGCCCTCCGCAGGGAGACGGCCGCTGGGCTAGGTGGGTCCTAGCTCTGTTTAGTGATCTGGGAGAACTCCAGTTCAACCGGGGTTTCCCGGCCAAAGATGGAGAGCAGGGCCTTGAGCTTGTTGCGCTCGCCTGAAACCTCGATAACTTCGCCCTGGAAATCCTTGAAGGGTCCAGCCGTAACGAGGATTTGATCACCCTCGGTGAGATCAACCTTAACCACCGCCTTCTTCTCGGCGGCCCGCTTGAAGATGCGGTCCACCTCCTGGCGGCTGAGGGGCCGGGGCTTGATGTGGCCGCGGGCCCGGGCGGTGGCCCGCCGTTCTTCGTCACCGACAAAGTTGATGACGTTGGGGGTGCTGCGCACCGCCATCATCGTGTCCTCATCAAGGATCATTCGCACCAATACGTAGCCGGGGAACACCTTCTCCTCGGTCGACTGGCGGGAGCCGTCCTTTTTGAGCTTCACCCCGGGGGTTTGGGGGATTTCAATCTCCAGGATGCGGTTGTCGACCCCGAGGGTGACGGCCCGCTGCTCCAGGGTGGCCTTCACCTTTTTCTCGCAGCTCGAGGCAACCTGCACGGCATACCAGCGGGCCACCTGGCGCTTTTCAGCGGTTTCACCAGTTACCAGTTCAAGAGGGGCCAGCTCTACAGGAGCCAACTCAGAAGTTGCTGGCTCGGCTTGCTCAGGCAGATCTGCCCCATCAGCAGGCAGCTCAAGAATGTCGGATACGGACTCAGACACAGGGCTTAAGGAAGGGGAAAGATCAACGGAAAACCTGGGTGGAGCCCCAGCTGTAAAAACGATCAACCGCCGCAATCGCAGCTGCCGAAAGACTCACCATCAGGATGACCGCCACGGACTCACTGAAGAGCTGTTGGCGGCTGGGCCAGACAACCTTGCGCAATTCCGCCAAGGTGGCGGCCACAAAACCCTCAGGGCGATTGACCGGGGGTGCAGCTGGCTGCTCGGGTGATGGGGCGTCCGGGGCAGGCCCGGAGGGAAGTTCAGTATCCACTGGCGCTCGCGCACGGGGGCGTCCGCGCGTACCTGCAAACGATCACCTTACCGGACGCAGTCCCCCCTATTCAGTCAGAGCCGTAAAACGCAGGGGCTCACCCCACTCCACCCGCACACCCCAGGCCCCGCTGAAGTGCTCGGCCAGCAGTTCGGTGGCCAGGGGATTTTCGATCTGGCGCCGCAACACCCGCCGCAGGGGTCTGGCGCCGTACTCCGGCTCATAGCCCTGCTGGGCCAGTGCCTGCACCACCTGTCCATCGACCTCCAGCTGGAGGTTTTGTTCAGCCAGCAGGGTCCGCAGTTCGGCGATCTGCAGCAGCACAATCCGCTGCAAATCCTCCTGGGCCAGCGGCCTAAAGCGGATCAGCTCATCGATGCGGTTGAGGAATTCGGGGCGGAAGTGGCTGGCCAGGGCCTGCTCAATCGCCTGGTCGAGGCTTTCCTCCTGGGGATTACCGGAGCGGGCATTTTCGAGAATGGCGCGGCTGGCCAGGTTGCTGGTCATGATCACCACCGTGTGGCGGAAATCCACGGTGCGGCCCTGGGAATCGGTGAGGCGGCCGTCGTCGAGCACCTGCAGCAGCAGGTTGAAGACCTCGGGATGGGCCTTTTCCACCTCATCGAGCAACACCACCGCATAGGGACGGCGACGCACCGCCTCGGTGAGTTGGCCCCCTTCCTCGTAGCCCACATAGCCAGGGGGTGCCCCCACCAGGCGGGCCACGGCATTGCGCTCCATGTATTCGCTCATGTCGAGCCGCACCAGGGCGTCCTCCTCATCAAACAGGGCGGCGGCCAGGGTTTTGGCCAATTCGGTCTTACCCACCCCGGTGGGGCCCAAAAACAGGAAGGAGCCCACGGGCCGGCGAGCTGACTGCATCCCAGCCCTGGCCCGGCGAATCGCCGCGGCCACCGCTGTGACCGCCTCGGGCTGGCCAATTACCCGCTCCCCCAACTTGGCCTCCAGCTCCAGCAGTTTCTGGCGCTCACCGGCCAGCAGGCTCTGCACCGGAATGCCGGTCCAGCGGGCCACCACATCGGCGATATCCCTGGCCTCCACCTGCTCGCGCAACAGCGAATGGGTGCTCTGTTGATCGGCGCGCAATTCGGCTTCTAGGGCATCTCGCTGCTCCTGTAGGCCGTGCAGTTGGTCGTATTGGAGCCTGGCCGCCTCCTCCAGGTCCCCATCCCGCTCCGCCTCGGCGATGGCGTGGCGCAGGTGCTCGTCTTGCTGCAACAACTCCCGCAATTCGGCCAGCCGCTCCCGCTCCCGTTGCCAGCGCTCCTGCAACTGGACCAGGCCATCGCTGGCCAGCCGGCGCTGTTCCTGCAGCTGCACCCTTTCGGGTTGGGGGGCTGCCTCCGCAGATAGCAGGGCCAACTCCACCCGCCTTAGCTCGGCCTCAGCCAGCTCAATGGCCTGGGGCTTGGAGGTGGCCTCCATGCGCAGGTTGGCCGCCGCCTGATCCACCAAATCAATGGCCGAATCCGGCAGGCAGCGGTCGCTGATGTAGCGATCCGCCAGGCGGGCCGCCGCCACCAGGGCCTGGTCGGTGATGGCCACACCGTGGTGGAGTTCGTAGCGCTCCTTGAGGCCCCGCAGGATCTCCACGGTTGTGTCCGGATTGGGTTCCTTGATGGGCACCTGCTGGAAGCGGCGCTCAAAGGCCGGATCCTTTTCGATCGTGCGGCGGTAGTCCTCCGGGGTTGTGGCGCCGATGCAGCGCAGGTCGCCCCGGGCCAGGGCGGGCTTGAGCACGCTGCTGGCATCCGCCCCGGAACGCTCGCTGTTGACCACCGTGTGCAGCTCATCGATGAACAGCACCACCCCCTGGTCCCCATCGGCCTGGCGCACCTCCTTGAGCACGCTGCGCAGGCGCTCCTCGAACTGACCCCGAAATTTGGCCCCGGCAATCAGGGCGCCCAAATCCAGGGCCACCAGGCGCTGGCCCTGGAGGGCATCTGGCACCTCCCCAGCCACAATCCGCTGGGCCAGCAACTCGGCCACGGCGGTTTTACCCACCCCCGGCTCGCCGATCAGCACCGGATTGTTTTTGCTGCGCCTGGAGAGCACCTGGATCAGGAGCCGGATTTCAGCATCGCGGCCCACCACGGGATCGAGCTCACCGGCCATCGCTGCGGCGGTGAGGTCGCGGCCGTAGGTGGCGAGGGCCGACTGCGGCTGTTCAATGACCTCCAGAGGTTCAGGGATCTGGCTGGGTTCAGGGAGAGGGGGGGATTCGGTACCCACCGGGCGGCCAGTGGCTCCAGCGGCAGGGGGTTGGAGCAGCTGGGCCTCGCCCAGACCTTCGGCCTGGAATAGGGCGGCCCCGAGCCGGGGTTCATCCAGCAAGGCCAGCTGCAGGTGGGGGCCATCAATCAGCTGGGAGCCCCAGGCCTGGCGGCGCCGGTCGGCCCCATCGAGCAGCTCTTCGAGGGCTTCACCGATGTAAAGATCCCGGCCGGAGCTGGTGGGCTGCTCCGCGCAGAAGGCTTCGACCCGATCGAGCAGCCGATCGCGATTGAGGGGTAGGGGATCCACCCAGCGGCCAAAACGGCGGTCCGTCAGCAAGGCCAGCAGCAGGTGCTCCACATCCATCGAGCCATGGCGCCAGCGCCGGGCCGTTTCCTGGGCCGCCAGCAGCAACTCCCAGGCCTCCTCGCTGAAGCGTTCCGGATCGCTGGTGAGGCTTAGGGAGGCGGCAGCAAAGCCAGCTTGTTCAACCACCATGGCGAGCTCCCCTAGGCGCGGGAGCTGATTTGGATCAGCTCCACCTTGTAGCCATCAGGATCCTCCACAAAGGCAATCACCGTGGAGCCGTGCTGCATCGGCCCCGGCTCCCGCACGACCCGACCACCCTTGGCGGCCATCGCCGCACAGGTGCCGTAGATGTCATCGACACCGAGGGCTATGTGGCCATAGCCAGTGCCGATCTCATAGTGGCTGGTGTCCCAGTTGTGGGTGAGTTCCAGCACGGCTTGGTCGCTCTCTTCGCCATAGCCGACAAACGCCAGGGTGAAGCGGCCGCTGGGATAGTCCTTGCGGCGCAGTAGGCGCATGCCCAGCACCTCGGTATAGAAGCCAAGGGAGCGTTCCAAGTCGCCCACCCGCAGCATGGTGTGCAGCAATCGCATCGGTGGACCTGGAGCAAACATGGGATGGACTCCCATTCTGACCAGGAACGGAGCGGCTGGTACCCGTTAGCACAAAGGCTGGAAGCGGGCGGCCCATAAGATCCTGAATGAGACAACGTTTTACGGCTTCGTGATCGACTCCCTCGACCTTGTGATCGACACAGTGGTAGCCCGTGAGGTGCTCGATTCCCGGGGCACCCCCACCGTGGAAGCAGAAGTGCTGCTGGAGGGCGGGGCTAGCGGCCGGGCGATTGTGCCGAGCGGCGCCAGCACCGGAGCCCATGAGGCCCACGAGCTGCGCGATGGCGGCAGCCGCTATTTCGGCAAGGGTGTAACCCAGGCCGTAAACAACATCGAAGAGCGGATTGCCCCTTCCCTGTGTGGCCTAAGCGCCCTCGACCAGGGCGCCGTAGATGGCGCCATGGCCGAGCTGGATGGCAGCGACAACAAATCCAGCCTGGGCGCCAATGCCGTGTTGGCCGTGAGCCTGGCCACTGCCCGGGCCGCAGCCAATGGGGTGGGCCTACCCCTTTACCGCTACCTGGGTGGGCCGATGGCCAACCTGCTGCCGGTGCCCTTGATGAACGTGATCAATGGCGGGGCCCATGCCTCCAACAACATGGACTTTCAGGAATTCATGCTGGTGCCCCACGGCGCCAACAGCTTCCGGGAGGCCCTGCGCATGGGCGCCGAGGTGTTCCACACCCTTAAGGGCCTGCTCCACGACCAGGGCCTTTCCACTTCAGTGGGCGATGAGGGCGGTTTTGCCCCCAACCTGGCAAGCAACGACGCCGCCGGCGAGCTGCTGGTAAAGGCAATTGAGAAGGCTGGCTATCGCCCCGGCGACCAGATCTCCCTGGCATTGGATGTGGCCAGTACTGAATTTTTCAAAGATGGTCGCTACAACTTCGGCGGCGGCAGCTATATCAGCGCCGAAATGGTCGACCAGCTGGCCCAACTGGTGAGCCGCTTCCCGATCGTGTCGATTGAGGACGGCCTAGCCGAAGACGATTGGGATGGCTGGGCCCTGCTCACCCAAAAAATGGGCAGCACGGTGCAGCTGGTGGGAGACGACCTGTTTGTGACCAACACCGCCCGCCTCCAGCGGGGCATTGACCTCGGGATTGCCAACTCGATTCTGATCAAGGTGAATCAGATCGGCTCACTCACCGAAACCCTGCAGGCCATCGATCTGGCTGGCCGTGCTGGCTACACCAGCGTGATTAGCCACCGCTCCGGCGAAACCGAAGACACCACCATTGCCGACCTGGCAGTTGCCACCCGCGCTGGCCAAATCAAAACCGGTTCCCTCAGCCGTTCCGATCGGGTAGCTAAGTACAACCAGCTACTGCGCATCGAGGACGAACTGGGCAGCCAGGCTGTCTACGCCGGAGCTGAAGATCGGGGCCCCCGCGGCAAGGCCTGATGGGTCTGATCTAGATCAAGCCTTGGGGGCTTCAGGGGCCCTTGAAATCACATCCAAGCGACCATCGCGCTTGAGCCGGGTTTGCAGCTTCAGCCAGGCCCAGCCCACGGGAAGACCTGCCACCAGCGGAATCACCACCAGGGCCGGACGGCTGCCACCGGCGAGCAGGGCCGCTGCAATCGCCAGGGCCCCCAACAACACCGATTGGCCCAGGCTTTGCTGGCTCATGGCCATGCGCCTGAGGAGGCGATCGGTCTCACCGGCGCGAACCTGCACCTGCAGGTCGCCCTGCTCGATGCGGGCCAGACTCTCGTCGAGGCGTTTGGGAATGCCCAAGGCCCTGCTGCCCACTTCCGCCGCCTGGCGGGATAGCTCATTGAGCAGGTCGTTGGCACCACTACCGCTGGAGGTCATGAGGGGCAGCAGGTAGGGGCGGGCGATCGCCACCAAGCTAAAGCCCGGATCCAGGCTGCGGCCGACCCCCTCAAAGGTGGAAAGGGCCCGCATCACAAAAATCAGCTCGGGCGGCAGGCGAAAGGGCTGGCCATAGACCAGGTCGTAGAGATCACCGGAGAGCTTGTCGAGCACATTGGCGGAAAAGGGCGGGGTAAGCGCCTCCTTGAGCATCACCCGCACCAAACGCCTAACCGGGCCCGGATCTATGCCCTTGGCGATCACACCAGCCGCCTGGAGCTCCTCCACCAAACCACTCGCATCCCTGGCGGCTGCGGCCACCACCATCCGGCCAAGCCGGCTACGCAGGGCAGTGGAAAGCTGGCCCATCATCCCGAAGTCGTAATAGATCAGGCCGCCATCACTGGCTACGGCGAGGTTGCCGGGGTGGGGATCGGCATGGAAGAAACCAAAGCGCACCAACTGCTGCAGGTAGCTCGCCGCCCCCTTCTCAGCCACGGCCGCCGGATCGATTCCCGCCTCGATCAGGGCCTGACGATCGGTGATCTTGATGCCGGGCAGGTAATCCAGGCAAAGCACCCTCCTGGCACTCAACTCCCAGATAACGCCAGGGATGCGAATGCCGGGATCATCAAGAAATTGCTGCCGAAAGCGGGCCGCATGTTCGGCTTCCAGGCGGAAATCGAGCTCACGCAACAAAACCCTTCGGCATTCCTGGGCAATGCCGACCCAATCGCGGCCCACGCCCCAGCGGGGATGGCGCTGCACCAGGGCCGCCAGCTGCTGGAGCACCTCCAAATCGGAGCGAAACAAATGCTCGAGGCCGGGCCGTTGCACCTTGAGCACCACCTGCCTGCCACTGCGCAGGCTGGCGCGGTGCACCTGGGCCAGGCTGGCTGAACCGAGGGGTGTCGGCTCAAGATCAATGATCTCGGCGCAGCGATCACCCAGCTCCTGCTCGAGCAGGCCCTGGACCACATCAAAGCCAAAGGCGGGCACCTGGTCCTGCAGGCGGGCCAATTCCTCAACCAGCTCTGCGGGCAACACATCGGGGCGCGCCGAGAGCAGCTGACCCAATTTGATGAAGGCCGAACCCAGGGACAAAAACTGCTGGGCCAGCCAGCGGGCCAGTCGACGCCGGCGCCGGGCCTGGCGTTGGGGGCTAAAGCCGCCGCCATAGGTCCAGGTTTGGGAGCTCCACCAAAGGCCGAGCAACAGGCCAAGGGCGACCCACCAAATCCGCAGGGGCCGCAGCACGGCCAGACGCCAGGCCATCACTTGGCTTGATCCAGGCCACGGGCCATGGCTGCAACCTTGGCCCGCAGACCATCTATCAGCTCCTGGGCATCGGTGACGAAATCCACCGAGCTAACGGTGGAAGCTGCATTGCTGCTGGCAGGTGAGGCTGGCCCTGATGTTGGTTCGGCTCCGGTTTCGAGCCGTTGGGCCTCGGCCTCGACTTCCTCCCAAAAGAGCTGGAATTCCTGGCGCAGCTTTTCTGGGGCGTCCTGGGCCAAAACCGACACATTCGCCGCCGCATCAACCAAGCCACTACCCAAGCGCGCACCCAGCCTTTGCAGGGCTGCCTGAAACAGGATTTGGGGAGAGGACATCAGGGCTGGGGATCGGGCAACTTGGGGGCTGGCAGCTTGGGAGCTGGGGGCACCGACTGCAGCGGATCCCCATCCAGGTTGGCGGAACCGACCCCTGCCTGGGGAGCGTCCCCGCCCTGGGGCGCAGCCAATGGATCTGGATCGAGGGGAATCTCAGCAGCGGGCTGCTGGACTTCCTGGGGCTGGGGCTCCTGGACTTCCTTTAGCTGCTGGGGTTCTGCGCCAAAACGCAGACGCAGGCTGTCCAAGCTGGTGCCGGGAAACTGGCGCAGCTCAAAGCCTTCCCCCAACTGCACAAAATCAGGCAGCTGGAGGGAGAGCAACCGCTGGGTTATGCCATAGCCCAGGCCAAAACAAAGACCCACCAGCAGGGGGCCCTGCCAACGGGACCTGGGTGGGGTTTTCGCGATTGGCATTTAGGGGGTATTCGCCTGGGGCAGCGGAGGCAGGGGCGCCAGGTCAGGTTGACCGCCAGACGCCGGTGCCAACTCTGTGGAGGGGCGCTGGGGCTGGCTTACCTGGCTGGGAGCGGGCGACTGCTTTTCCAGCAGCTGCTTTTGGAGATTCTGAATTTCCAGCTGCTGCTTCAAGTTGAACTGCTTTTGGTTATCCAAGCCGCGATATACGGCCACAACCGTGATCACGATTGTGCCGATGGCGGCCACAGAAGAAATAATCGACTGAAATTTGCCCATGGGTGCTGTCGATTAAATGCGATCTACAAATGCAACTCGACTATGCGGCGACTGATCCGCGTATGGGCCTTCTGGCTGCGGGAAAAACCCCAGAACCAGAGCAGGAATTTGCCCTCTCAATGATCCCACGGCAGGGGATGGCCACTGCGGCGGAGGGCCTACGTCGTGTAATCGGCGTTAATACGGACGTACTGGTCGGAAAGGTCGCAGCCCCAGGCCTTGCCGACGCCTGGGCCTGATCCCACCACCAGGCGAATCAACACGGTGTCGTCCTGGAGGTAGGCGCCGGCAGCCCGCTGGCCCATGTAGGCAGAAGCTGCCGGCCGATCGAAGGCCATGGGCTGGCCGGCCTCCATCAATTGGAATGGGCCCAGCCATAGGGCCACCGCCCCGGGATCAAAAACCACCCCGGAGCGGCCAGCGGCAGCCACGATCCGGCCCCAGTTTGGGTCGCGGCCATGCACGGCGCACTTCACCAGGGAAGAGCCGCAAATGGTGCGGGCGATGCTGCGGGCGTCAGCCCCATCCCTGGCACCTTCGACCTGCACTTCGATTAGGCAGGTGGCTCCCTCTCCGTCGCGGGCGATCGCCTTGGCCAAATGTTGCGACACCGCCGTCAGGCCGATCTCTAGGGCCGGCCAGTGCTCCTGGCCCAGGGGCTCGCCGGCTGCAAATGCCAGGTAAGTGTCGTTGGTGCTGGTGTCGCCGTCGACCGTGATCGAATTAAACGAGCGATCCACCGCCCGCCCCACCATGGCCTGCCACTGCTCCGCAGGCACCCCGGCGTCGCAACTCATGTAGCCGAGCATGGTGGCCATGTTGGGGTGAATCATTCCCGAACCCTTTGCCATGCCGCCAATGCGCACGGTCCGGCCGCCCAGATCCGCCTCCAGGGCGATCTGCTTGTCGATCAAATCGGTGGTCAAAATTGCCCGCGCCGCCCCATCGCCAGCGGCCTGATCCGCAGACAAAGCCGCCACCAGGGGATCCAAACCCGCCAGCAGGATTTCCATTGGGATCGGCACACCAATCACCCCGGTGGAGCAGATCAACACCTCCTCGGCTTCCAGGCCGAGGCGCTCGGCCACAGCCTGGGTGGCGTGCAGGCTGTCGATCAGGCCCCGATCGCCGGTGCAGGCATTGGCCTGCCCGGAATTGGTCAGCACTGCCCTGGCCTTGCCGCCATTGGCCCGTAGCCGCTCGCTGCAGAGATCGACGCAGGCTGCCCGCACCACGCTGGTGGTGAAGGTGCCGGCACAGACCGCGCCCTCCGGCGCGAGCAGCAGGGAGAGGTCGGGGTTGCCCGAGGCCTTGAGCCCGGCCGTGATGCCGCAACCCTTAAAACCCACCGGGGCCGTAATGCCACCGGGGATCGGCTGCCAGGGGGAAGACACAGGGCACTACTGCTGCGAACCTGAGCATCGGACAACAGCAGCCCCAACGCCAAATTTCGATGGCTGATCAGTCCATGGCTGATGTCGACCCCAGCCAAGCCGGTGCATCCCAGCGCTGGAGCGGCCCCCAGCGGCGCATTGGCCTTACAGGTGGCATAGCGACCGGTAAGAGCAGGGTGGCCCAGCTCCTAGGGGATCAACACGGCCTGCCCGTGCTGGATGCGGACCTTTTTGCCCGGGAGGCCCTGGCACCGGGCAGCCCAGCAGCCCTGGCGGTGCTGGAGCGCCATGGCAGCCTCGATCGTGCCGCCCTAGGGCGCATCGTGTTTGCCGATCCGCTGGAGCGGCAATGGCTGGAGCAGCTGGTCCATCCCCTGGTGCGGGAGCGATTTGCCCTGGAGCTGGAGCAGCTGGCAGCAGCGCCGGCGGTGGTGCTAACGATCCCGTTGCTGTTTGAAGCGGGCCTGGGGGGCCTCTGCAGCGAAATCTGGCTGGTGGATTGCGACCCCCAGCAGCAGCTGGTGCGATTAATGGAGCGCAACCAACTCAGCGAAGCCGAAGCCCAGGCCCGCATCGATTCCCAGTGGCCCCTGGAGAGCAAACGGGCCCTGGCGGATCGGCTGATCGACAACCGGGGCGGGCCTGAACTGCTGGCGGCGCAGATCGAGCGGGGTCTCAGGGGTGGGGCCTGAATTAGCCCTTGAGCTTGGTGCTGAGGATCTGGTTGGCCAGCTTGGGGTCGGCCTTGCCACCGGTTTTTTTCATCAGCTGGCCCACGAAAAAGCCCTGCAGCTTGGACTTACCGCCACGGAATGCATCAACTTCCTCGGGGTGGGCCGCCAGCAATTCATCCACAATTGCCGTGATCGCCGCAGGATCACTGATCATTCCCAATCCCTTGGACTCCACGGTCGCCCTAGCGGAGCCGCCCTGCACCAAGAGCTCTGGCAGCAGTTCCTTGGCAATCTTGCCGCTGATGGTGCCGTCATCAATCAAGCCCACCATCTCGGCAAGCTGCTCCGGCTTGAGGGGCAATTCCGCCAGGGACAGCCGGTTGGCATTCACATAGGCGGCGATGTCACCGGTAATCCAGTTGGCCACACCCTTGGGATCGGCCCCTGCTGCCACGGCGGCCTCGAAGTATTCGGCCATCGAGCGCTCATCGGTGAGCACCCGGGCGTCGTAGATCGACAGGCCCAAATCATCGGCGTAGCGGTGCCGCTTGGCCCCTGGCAGTTCGGGTAGCTGGGCGCGCCAGGCCTCCCGCTGCTCCACGCTCACCTCAATTGGGCCCAGGTCGGGATCGGGGAAATAGCGGTAGTCACTGGCTCCTTCCTTACTGCGCATGCTTTTGGTGAGCTGCTTGCCCTCATCCCAAAGCCGGGTTTCCTGCACAACCGGCTCGCCGGTCTCATAGGCCTTGATTTGGCGCTGGATCTCGTACTCGCAGGCCCTCTGGATCGCCGAGAAGGAGTTCATGTTCTTGATCTCCACCTTGGTGCCAAAGGGCGCATCGGGCCCGCGCCGCACCGAGATATTCACGTCGCAGCGCAGGGAGCCCTCCTGCATGTTGCCGTCGCTCACCCCGAGATAACGCATGATCCGGCGAATCTCTGAGGCGTATTCAGCCGCCTCTCTTCCCGTGCGCAGATCCGGCTTGGAAACGATCTCGGCCAGGGCCACCCCGGCCCGGTTGTAGTCCACCAGGGAATGGGTTGAACCCGCCAGGCGGTCGCTGCCGGCGTGCACGAGCTTGCCGGCGTCTTCCTCCATGTGCAGCCGCTCGATGCCGATCCGTTTGAGGTAGGTGTCCTTACCCTTCTCGGCCACCTCAACCTCAATCCAGCCCTCCTCGGCAATCGGTTCGTCGAACTGGGAAATTTGGTAGTTCTTGGGCAGATCCGGATAGAAGTACTGCTTGCGGTCGAACTTGCTGTGTTCGGCAATCTGGAGGTTGAGGGCCATGCCGGCCTTAACCGCATACTCGAGCACCTTCTGGTTCAGCACTGGCAGGGTGCCAGGCAGGCCGCAAACAACGGGATCAATGTGGGTGTTTGGCTCGTCTCCAAAGGTGGTGGAGGCGCTGGTGAAAATCTTGCTATCGGTACCCAGCTGCACGTGGGTCTCCAGGCCGATCACGGCTTCCCATGCGGCTTCCGCAGCTGCCCCTGCCATTACCGGCTCCCATCTATTTGCTTGGAATGATCCTATGGGGGAGCGCCGAGCGCTGAAACCCTGTTGGGTTAGTGCCACCATCAAGTGGTGACGAATCAGGTGGCCATAAATCCAGGGCGGGCCCATGGCGCCCAACCGGTCTTGATCCTGGGTGGCGGACTGATGGGACTGGCCATCGCCCACCAGCTGGCTCGCCGCGGCCAGGCAGTGACTGTTTTGAGCCGCCGCCGCAGTGAGGCCGCAGGCTTCGTGGCAGCCGGCATGTTGGCCCCCCACGCCGAAGGCCTCAGCGGGGAGCTGCTTGCCCTGGGCCAAGCCAGCCTGGAGCGGACCCCTGGCTGGGTGGCCCAAATCGAAGCCGACAGCGGCCTGAAATGTGGCCTAAGGCCCTGCGGAATTGTGGTGCCCTTTGCCAGCGCCGCCGAGCGAGATGTGTATCCCACCGCCGCCTGGGGGGAAGCCCTAGATCGCCAGGGGTTGGAGCAGGAACTGCATGGCATCGGGCCCGGCTGGCAGGCGGGATTGCTGTTCCGGCAGGACGGCCAGATAGACAACCGCCGCCAGCTGATGCGAGCCCTGGAGCGGGCCTGCGTGGAGCTGGGCGTGGGCTTCCAAGAGGGCGTGGAGGTGTTGGAGCTGCTGCAGGAAAACGCCCAACTAACGGGCGTGCGGGTGCGCGATGCCGCCGCCGAACTGCACAACCTTGAAACCAGGGCAGCGGTGCTCTGCTGCGGCGCCTGGAGCGCCCAGCTGATGCCCCAGCTGCCGATCTTTCCGGTGAAGGGCCAGATGCTGTCGCTGCAGGGGCCCCGGGATGCTTTGCAAAGGGTGATCTTTGGGCCCGGCACCTACTTGGTGCCCCGCGAGGACGGCCTCCTGGTGGTGGGGGCCACCAGCGAGCGGGAAGCGGTCTTCACCGAAGGGCTCACCCCCTTCGGCCAGCGGCAGCTGCAGGCAGGGATCGAAGCACTGCTGCCCGAAGCCAGCCAATGGCCCCCGATGGAGCGCTGGTGGGGCTTCAGGCCCTGCACCCCAGATGAAGGGCCCCTGCTGGGGGGCAGTCCATTGGCAGGGCTGGCGCTGGCTGCAGGGCACCATCGCAATGGGGTGCTCCTAGCAGCGATCACAGCTGAGCTGCTCGGCGCCTACCTAGACCCTGGGGGGGTGAACGCCGAGCAGCACTCTTTATTGGAGCTCTTCCGCTGGGATCGCTTTTGATGCGCCTGGCTGGGCCGAATCAGCCCTCGCTGCGCCATGCCTGATCGGAAGGGGTCCAGTCGCTGAGCTCTTCGGGCTTAAACCACAGGCCAATCTCAAAGACGGCGGTTTCTGGAGCGTCGGAACCGTGGATCACGTTGCGGCCGATGTTGATCGCCAGATCACCACGGATCGTGCCGGGCTCAGCCTCGAGGGGTTTGGTGGCGCCAATCAGCTTGCGGGCACTGGCAATCACGCCATCGCCTTCCCAGACCATCGCCACCACGGGGCCTGAGGTGATGAAATCCACCAAGCCCGCAAAGAAGGGGCGCTCGCGGTGCACTCCGTAGTGGCTCTCAGCCAGCTCGCGGCTGGGGGTGAGCTGCTTAAGGCCCACCAACTTGAAGCCCTTGCGCTCAAAGCGGCCAAGGATTTCAGCCACCAGACCCCGCTGAACGCCGTCGGGCTTGATGGCAATAAAACTGCGTTCGGCGGCCATATCCAAAAGATGAAGGGATTGATCTGCCACATCGTCTGCGGCGGCAGGGCCCATTGGCAAGAGGTGTGGAAGTTAACTACGGTCTCCTAACCCTTATCAACTTGGTTACGGCAGGGCTCCGTTGGAATTGCGTCGCTACAACCAGTCAGAAGAAACCCCAGCTGACCCTCTGGGGGAACTACGGGGGACCGTGTCCAAGTACGTAGATCCCCTAGAACCTGTTGGCGAGGAAGACTGGGAAGCACTGGCATGATCCAGCTCGAGCCCAACGTGCAGACCCTCTGGTGACCGTGACAAACAGCGACACCAGAACTGCCGCCGCTGGCTGGAGCGTGGCCGATAGTGCGGCCCTCTATAGCCTCGATCGCTGGGGGGAGCCCTACTTCTCGGTAAATGGCCGCGGCCATATCAGCGTGCAGCCCCAGGGGGAACGGGGCGGCAGCCTCGATCTGTTTGATCTGGTGCAGGGTCTGCAGGGCCGCAACCTGGGCCTGCCCCTGCTGATCCGCTTCGACGACATCCTCGAAGACCGGCTGGAGCGGCTCCATGCCGCCTTTGAACGGGCCATCGCCCAATACGGCTATGGCGGGAAATACCAGGGCGTGTTCCCGGTGAAGTGCAACCAGCAGCGCCACGTGGTGGAGGAACTGGTGAGCTGCGGTCGCCGCTGGCACTTCGGCCTGGAGGCGGGCAGTAAGGCGGAGCTGCTGATCGCCCTATCCCTGATCGACGACCCAGAAGCCCTACTGATCTGCAACGGCTACAAGGACCAGCGCTACATCGAAACGGCGATCCTGGCCAGGCGGTTGGGGCGCCAACCGGTGGTGGTGATCGAGCAGGCCGACGAGGTGGAGCGGATCATCAAGGCCAGCCATGCCCTGGGGGCCGCGCCATTTATCGGCATCCGCGCCAAGCTCTCCAGCCGCAGCACCGGTCGCTGGGGCAGCTCCGTGGGCGACAAGGCCAAATTCGGCCTCTCGATCCCGGATCTATTGGCCACGGTGGAGGCCCTGCGGGCAGCTGATTTGCTCGGGGATCTCAGGCTCCTGCACTTCCACGTGGGCAGCCAGATCAACGACATCGCCGTGCTCAAGGACGCCCTGCAGGAGGCGGGCCAGATCTATGTGGAGCTCACCAAACTGGGGGCCCCAATGGGCTACCTCGATGTGGGCGGCGGCCTGGGGGTCGATTACGACGGCAGCCGCACGGCCACGGCCGCTTCTACCAACTACTCGCTGCAGAACTACGCAAACGACGTGGTGGCCACGGTGAGGGAGTGCTGCGAACCCCATGGGGTGAAGGTGCCCACCCTGGTGAGCGAGAGCGGCCGGGCCATCGCCAGCCATTTCTCGGTGTTGGTGTTCAACGTGCTGGGCAGCGCCCAGGTGCCAGCGGCCCTGCCGGCAGGCAAGGAGGACGAACCGCTCACGGTTCGCAACCTGCGGGAAACCTTGGCGGGCATCACCGCGGCGAATAGCGCTGAGGAAGGTTCCCTCTCGCGGCTGCAGGAAGCCTGGAACGACGCCATCAAATTCAAGGACGACGCCCTGGCGGCCTTCCGGCTGGGCTATCTGGGCCTGCCGGAGCGGGCCTTGGCCGAACAGCTCACCTGGGCCTGCGCCACGGCGATCGTGGAGCGCCTGCCCCGCGGGGGTGCCATCCCCGATGACCTCAAGAGCCTGCGGGCGGCGTTGGCGGGCACCTACTACGCCAACCTCTCGGTGTTCCGCTCGGCTCCAGACACCTGGGCGATCGAGCAGCTATTCCCCCTACTACCGATCCACCGGCTGGATGAGGAACCCACCCGGCTGGGGCACTTCGCCGACCTCACCTGCGACTCCGATGGGAAATTGGCCCGCTTCATTGGCGATGGCCAGGCCAAGCCCCTGCTGGAGTTGCATGCGCCCCAGGAGGGGCAGCCTTACCTAATCGGCATGTTTCTGGGCGGCGCCTACCAGGAGGTGATGGGCAACCTGCACAACCTGTTTGGCACCACCAACGCCGTGCACATCCGTCTGGCCCCTGGCGGCGGCTACCAGGTGGACCACGTGGTGCGCGGCGACACCAATGCCAAGGTGTTGGAGGCGATGGAACATCAACCTGGGTTGCTGCTGGAAAGGCTGCGGGTGGCCAGTGAAGCCGCCATCCAGCGGGGCGACCTCAAGATCAGCGACGCCCAAAGGCTGATGGATCACCTGGAAACCAGCCTCAGGCAAACCACCTACCTGCAGAGCTGAATTGTGGAGCTGCCGAAACAACTTGCTACCAGGGGGAGCCAAGCAGCTGAATGCCACCCCAGAAATATGGGTGACTGAGCCCGGAGGCAACAATTCTTCGTTGACTCTTATCCAATCCTGACAGCAACACCTCACCGTCCACACCAACTACCTGATCGCCCTCCAGACGGATCTGTCCACGGGAAAAAGCCTGGCGGGTCAGCTGCAGGGCCTCGGCCTTAGGCACGCCGGCATCAATTAGTCGATATGCCTGCACAAAGAAAGCCGATGTGGCCACATCATCCAAATACCAGAGGCTGCCCATGGCACTACGGGCGCCTGCCTGTAGTGCCATGCCGGCAAAACCAAGCTCACTCTCGCCATCACCTAGGGCCGTACGACAGGCGCTGAGGCTGATCAAATCAAGGCTGGCGTCTTGGCGACGACTTCGCAAACCAGAAAACTCGCTTAGGGCCACCGGTCCCGTACCTGTATAAATGCGCGATTGGGAAGGCCCTCCTGGCAGAAATTCCGCATGGGTTGCCACATGCACACGCCGGTAGCGGCTGTCGGCGGCAGTAATTAGTAGTGATGCTGGAGTGAAAGCCTGATTCAGGTAGATGTTTGCGCGCTGGCCAGCGGCGATTGATCGCAATTCCTCTGGCACTAAGGCCAAGGGGGCAAGACCATCGAACTGAGAAGCCCCGAGGGCAAGTAATCCGCCACCCCTGCCCAGGGGTACGCGCAAATTGGTGAGATTTAACGATGGCGTCAGCGCTAATCCATAACGCTCCCCAAGAAATTGCAGGCCATCGTGGAGTGCGGGGTAGGGAATTGCCTGCAGCCCCTGGTCGGCGCTGAGCAGCAGGGTCGTGATCTTTTGCTCCTGCAAAAGGGGCTGCAGGGGCGCAAAAATCTGGCGATATAAGCTTCGGGATGGGGACTGGGGATCCTGCACCAACAGAGGCTCCTGGCGGGCGACAGCGCCATACAACTTCTGCAACGACTCGCGAAATTCGCTGGCACGGATTTCAACCCGCAGGCCCATAGGTTCACCGCTTGCGGTGATCAATACCAGCTCCAAATGGGCCCTGGCAGAATTTGGGGCGGCTTGCTCACCAGGCCCCAAATAACGCAGATGTAAAATTGCCGGGTTATAGATAGCGTGATTAAACGCTGGGCCCAAGGCTGAGATTGGAATACCTGATTGGGTACTGGCCAAAAGTCCAATGCCCGGATCCGTACTTAGCCCCGCCCGTTGGCCATCGCCACTGCGCACAGCATTCATCACCTCCCGCAGGCTGCGCTGCAAATCGGCGGTGCTTGGCATGGATGCAGCATCAAGCTGTTTAAGACCAAGGGCCGCAGCAACCTTTTCGCTGCTGCGTAGTTCCGACTGCTCCAAGCTCGCCCGGGCCTGGGCAGGTGACAACCGCTCAACCGAGAGCTGGGTCATCAGTGGCGGTGTTGCAGCAGGGGGCGTAACTGCCGCCGCAGCGTCAAATCCAGGCTCGATATTCAGGCCAGATGGTGGTCCAGCCAGGCCTGAAGTGGTTACTGGAGCTGACGCCGGTGTTGGCGTAGGCATAGGCGCAGGGGTTGGCGCAGGCGCAGGGGTTGGCGTAGGCGTAGGGGTTTGCGTAGGCGTAGGGGTTGGAACTACAGAAATCAACGAGCTATACACACCTCCACCAACCAGAGAAGAGTGGCTGGTGAGATTGCCGCTGGTGAAGCCGTTAGCTGCCACCCACGGGCCCAAAACCGTTTGGCGACCAATCAGCTGCAGAGCAGCACTCGAACCATTTACAGGCTCCACCGCGACAAGAATCTGCAGAGTGCCAGGAGGGCAGGCGCTGCCACAGGGACTACCCATCCCGGCCAGGCTTGACAACTGGGTAGTACTACTTACAAAGCCTTCCGCTGAGGCTACGCTGCCAACCTGGCTACTTGAGCTATAAGGGGTGAAAGCTCCGGTACTAAATGTAAATCTACCTACTTGAAAGGTGCCTGGAAAACCCGGAGTTGAATCAAGAACAAAAGCACCATCGTAACCCTGGGCTACAAAACGCGCCTGATCAACTTTGAGAGGAGCGCCCTCCACGGTGATCGCGGAGCCCACCAGATTTAACTTCTCAGCCTGGCCGCCACCACTCACCTTGATCGACCCGCCGCCACGTCCAGTGCTGGAATCCATCAGAAAACCAACCATATAGGCACTGATCCAGTTGGGATTTGCAACCAACAACCCATTTTTTTGGATAGCCAAATCAAAGGGAAATAAAACCGCTGGATTACTTGAATTCTTGAACAACAACGCATCGGTTGCCATCAACGACAACTTGCTAATTCCCGCAGCAGAAAAACCATTTTCCACCAAAAAACCTAAGGGATTCATAAGCATCAACTCCGGATTATTGCCACCCCAGTTGCGAAGAAGCAGCGGACCCGCCAGTTTGCTGGGCCCCGTTTCGATACGTCCGAAGATGATTTCGACACCTGAGGTGCCAATACCGTCGAAAACAGCAGCGCTTCCGGGAGGCACATCGAACCGACCAAAGGAATGAAAAAGGTTCTTGCCTCGCTGGGTGCCTCCAGTGATCTCAAAGGTAGAACCGCTGCCACCAACGACTGTTCCAAGGTCGCCATCTCCAACGCTTGCAGTGACCTGGGCCCGCAGGGGAGACCCCTGGACCATGACCGATGCCAGGACCAGCCCCGCCAGACCCCTATGCACAATTCCTATCATCTCAAGCCAATCTCCTTAGTGCATCCTGCGAAACACCAATCTGACAGCTTCCGGCAGAATTACCTGCCAGCGTGATCTTACTCACTAATGCTGTGGCTGTTTGCTCAACTGGTGGATCCAGCACTGCAACCAGGCCCGGTGCGACTGCCAACCAGTATCCCAATCGAACGCCCCCAAGCCCAAACCATCCCCAATTCCCTGCAACTAAGCCCAGAACTGAAAAAATCCCAGTTGATCAGTCCGCAGCTGCTGCAAAAGCAGATAGAACGCTGTCAGCAAAACCTCGATCAAGAGCCTGCTCAGTTGATCAAGGACTGTGCCTCTAGGCTCACGGCCCAACTTGTGGCAAAGGGCTACATCAACTCAAGGGTGATTGTGGATCCCCTAAGCAAGAGCCCCCGCTTAGAACTTGTTGAAGGGCGGCTGGTCGAATTGCGGGTTCAAAGCACTGATGCCAACCTCGCCAAACGCACTAGACGCTTGCTGGCACCTCTACAACGGGCTGCTTTACAACTGCCCAAGCTCGAGGCTGCACTTCAACGGCTGCGCCAAAGACCGGATGTGGCTGCGGTGAGGGGAAACCTTGGCCGGCTCGGCAGTGATCCTGCTAAGGCAGTTCTGATACTAAGCGTAGAGCCGGCTGCCCAGCCAATCAAAGGGGAGCTAAGCCTGCGCAACGACGGCAACTCCGGCACAGGCGAAGCGAGGGCACTGCTGACACTGAGCAAATCCTCCCTAGTCCAGAGCAACGACCAACTGCTGGTGTACGGGGAAATTGATAGCGATCAGGACCTGGAAGTTGGCTATCTACTCGGATCGATCAGCTACACCGCCAACATCAATGATCAACTCAACATCACCGGCGCCTTTGGATCAAGCCGCCGCAATTTGGTGGAACTTTCAGGACTTTATCACGATCTCTCTTATCAACAATTGCAGGGCTACGGCCAATTGAACTGGACATTTGTTGATGAACTAGCGCAGCAATGGTTTGCATTCGCCGGCCTTAGCCTCAATCGTAACGATGTGTTCCTCAATGGAGATGCCGTGCCACTGATCATTGGTGGCGGTGAAAGTGGCTGGTTGCGCACCGGATTTGTCAAGGTAGGAGTTGGCTTTAGAGGCTCCAGCCAATCCTTGGCCTGGGCAGGGCAAATTTACGGGCTCCAAGGCATACCCGCCTTCTCCACCCATAGCCAACAACGGGAACTAGCTGAAGTTGGAGTGAATCCAGGCAACGCTCGCGCCCTAGGGGGATCACTACTGAGCCAATGGACCCCTTGGAGCCAACTGACCCTCACCGGGCGGGCAGCTGGTCAACTATCCCTTAACTCACTTACCAGCGACATGGGGTTCACCCTCGGCAGCGACAGTGGCCTACGAGGATTACCTGGGCAACTTGTTAGCGGCGACAACGGTTATCTAGGCAGCCTTGAATTGGCCTATAACCTATGGAGCAATGCCAAGCAGCGATTGCAACTGGTACCGTTCATTGGAGCTGGAGGCGTGCAGAGCTACCGCAATTCACTCAGCTTCAGCGATACAGCCGGTGCAGGGGGGGTGTTGCTTCGCTGGCTGCATACAGATCGCTGGAGTGTGGAAATTGGCTGGGTAAATCCCTTCCTTACGGAAAACCAACCGCTCTGGAATGACTGGATATTGAGCAAGGGGCTTTATTCGCAGCTCAAATTGAGGTTCTAAGCATGGCTCGCCGCTGGAGCCCATGGCTCGCTGTAGTTACCCCATACGGAATTGCCGCCCTGTTGATCTGGGCATTCAGCAGTAGCAGCATTGGCGAAAACCTCAACCTATTGCTCTACGACACCTCGCTGCAGCTGCGCCCAGCCCCCAGCGGACACGATAGCCCAATCAAGCTGGTAGGCATCAGCGAAGCAGACATCCGCCGCTTTGGCTGGCCCGTTAACGATCTGATCCTCACTGAGGCCGTTCAACAACTAAGCAAAGCGGGCGCGAAGGCCATCGGCCTAGATATCTACCGAGACAAAGGCATCGATCCGGGCAGCCTGGCCCTACGCAAGGAATTGCAGCAAAACCGAAGATTGATAGCGATTTTCAATCAAGCGGAATCGATTCCTCCTCCACCAGGAACGCCGGCCAAGCAACAGGCTTTCAACGATCTTGTGTTAGATGGCGACGGGGTCCTCCGCAGGGATCTAGTACATGTGGAGGGCCAGCCAGCCTCCATTATTGCGCTTCCCCTGCGACTTCTCGAAGTGGCCCAGGGCAGCGATCAACTACAAAAACAATTCCCAGCGGCATGGCTGCAATCCCAATGGCTACATCCTTATTCCGGCGGTTACCAACAGGTTGATTCATCTGGGCGGCAACGTCTACTGCCCTATCGACAACCGGGCAGCTTCCGCCAATGGAGCCTTGGCGAACTAATTGATGGCCAGATCCCACCGGCGCAACTGAATGGTGCAATCGTTCTAATCGGCAGCACCGCTGCCTCCCTTCGCGACAACTTCAACACGCCATTCACCCGTTTTAGCGGAACAGCTCGCTTAGCCACCATGCCAGGGGTAGAAGTACATGCCCAGCGACTGGCAGCCCTGCTCGATCTCAAGCCAAATGGCGGTTTTCGCACATCAGTGCTGCCCGATTGGAATAGGCTAGTGGTGCTTCTGCTTACGGCAGCTTTAGGCATAGGGATCGGCGAGGGAGCCAAGGCCATGCGCCGAAGTGGCTTGCTACTGATAGTTAGCGAATTACTACTTCTTGGGCTTGGCTTCGGACTCCTTTTACAAGGGTTATGGGTTGATACAAGCGTTCCCATGGCCAGCCTTGCAGCGATGACCGCCGCCGGTTGGTTGAGGCGTGGTGCAGCCGGTCAACTACAACGTCGCCAGATTGAACGATTACTGGGACAAACAACCTCACCAGAGGTGGCAGCGGAACTGTGGAAACAACGGGAGACACTGCTGGAGGATGGCAGTTTTCCCGGCCGCCAGCTGCCGGTAACGATACTTTTTGCTGACATTGTTGGCTTCAGCAAGGTGGCAGAACGCCTAGCACCTGCTGAAACCCTGCATTGGGTAAATGGGGGCATGACGCAATTTCTAGAGGTAATTCACCGCCACGGCGGCATGATCAACAAATTCACAGGCGATGGTTTTCTGGCTGTGTTTGGAGTACCCCTACTCCAGGATTCACGGCAAACCGCAACCCAGGCAATGCGCACTGCCGCTGAACTGCAAGTAAAGGTATTGCAATTAAACCAACAACTAGCTCAAAACCAGCAACCGCCACTGCATTTGCGCCTTGGTTTACACAGTGGCGAGGTGATCACCGGCTCCATGGGGAGCAGCGAGCGAATGGAATACACAGTGATCGGCGATGTGGTGAATGTGAGTGCACGCTTGGAGGCTCTGCACAAAGAACGCATGAACAATCTGTGTCGCGTACTGCTTTCAGCGGAGACACTGCAGCTTCTAAATAATCCAGAGCAATGGCAGTTTCTGAGTTGGGGTGCATTCCCTCTGAAGGGCAGGGATCAAACCATTGAGGTTTACGAGCTTCAAAGTTGCTGACAACTCACTGGCAATTGATCGGGCCATTCGCCCGGCAGGGGATCACCACCAAAGAGGTTGCGCACCTCAGCGGTGGGCACGCTGCCTCCACATTTGGCAGCCAGTTGTTGCAGTAGGGGTATGGGTGCCACACCAAGCTGCAAAAGGCTCTGGGCCGGCGGCGACGCCGTGGTTACAAAGCTGAGCGGATCGGCTGAGGCGCTGTTGTTCGGAGCGCAGAGGTAGGAGCTCTCCCAGCGACTGTTGTGGGTGAGGGGCGGCAGGGTAAGCAGCCGCACCCCCAGCGGCTGGGGCTCCAGCTGGTAGGTACGAACTCCCTGCACCGAAACCAGCAATGGATAGGTTTGCACTGAGGGACCCTGCAACACCGCCAACCGCACCGGCTGGCCGGGCAGCACCCCCTGGATGTTGTTGGCCGGCGCCAGATGGGCAATCAAGCGGGATGTGCATTCACCTCGGGTGCCGCCACCGATGCGTCTGCCGGGGAATTGGCTGTTGGATTGCGATTGGCTCCAGCTAGCGGTTGCGGCAAGCACCAGGCCAACCCCAGCACAGACAAGCATCGGGCGGCGACGAACCAAGGGCACGGCAATTGCTCCGACGGAACATGGTTGAACAATCGCATAAATCGATCAGCTTGGCGCCCAAGCCAAACAACCTCAGAGCAAACCACGCCGGCGCAACGGTTCGAGCGAGAGCAAACGCAATCCCATTGCATTTTCCTCGAGCAGGCCCCGCTCCCGCAACTTGCTCAGGGTTCGAGACGTTGTTTCCCGCGATAATCCAGCCAGGGCAGCCAATTCACGCTGGGCCAGGGCTGGAATCGGCGCCAGAGGATCTTGAGGCTCCCGGCTGCGGCAGGCCAATTCCTGAAGGGCATTCAACAGGCGCGTGGTGGCATCAGCCGAATGGATGGCAAAACGGCGATTGAGGGTGCGCAAGCGCTGGCTTTCTAATTTGGCAATCGCCAGAGACAGAGCAGGGCGGTTGAGCATCAATTGCCGAAAGGGGGCACCGGCCAGCTTCACCAGGTTGAGCTCGGTGAGTGCCAGCACATCAGCGGAGCGGGGCTGTTCATCGATCAGGGCCATCTCACCAAAAAGATCGCCGGGGCCAAGTATCGACAACACCACCTCCTCGCCATCCGGACTGAAACAACGCACCTTGGCTAGACCATCGCGAATCAAAAAAATGGTTTCCCCCCAATCGTGCTCCTGAACCAGCAACTGATCTACGCCGATCAGCGTGTGCAGTTGACGTTCCAGCAAAAGTTGCAGATCACTGGCGTCCAGCGACTGAAACAGTGGGCAGGCTCTTAATTGATCAGCGCTGAGCAGGGCCAGGGTCATGGTTAGCGGCGCAGCACAAAAATGCAGATCACCGTCCAGAGCAGCTTGCTGAGCAGATGGAGGCCCTGATCAACGGGTAAGCCATATCTGTCTCGACATTTGCCCAAGTCAATGAGCATGTGCAAGATCCATTCACCCAGCCCCAGCAGCGGTATTCCCGTAAATAGAGCCACGAGCAAACCATGCACTGCACCATGGGCGGTGAGCCAGTAGCCCCAGGGCAGGGAATGGTTGGGCCCAGGTCACTTCTCCTTGGCCATGCGGCTGCTCTGGAGGGCGAAATCCCCCAGGAAATGGCCCATCACCAAGATCAGCAATAGATCAACAAAGTCCATCAGCCAGGCAGAACACCGGCAAAGGCGGGTAGATGTGCATTCAGGATGGCGCCCATCGGCTCAAGAAACCCATGGCTGTGTGGGAGCTCTGGTTAATTGCACTGCTGGGCCTGGCGCTACTGCGCATTCTGAGCCGCATCTGCCGTCGGCGCAGCATTCCCCTACTGCCCTGGCGGCTTCCGGCCCTAGCGCTGTGCGCATGGGCACTTGGCACTACCCTGCTTGGCTCCGCCAGCGCGGAGTCGCTGCAGCAACTGATCAAATTAACGATCGAGATGCTGCAGGCCCTGGCCTGCAGCAGGCTGCTGATCTGGCTGCTGCTGGAGTTACCCACCCACTACCGGCTGCTACCTGCCACACCCAAGATCCTGCGGGATCTGCTGTTCGTGCTGGTTGCTGGATTGATTGTTGCGGTAACCCTGCAGCAAAGGGCCAAGGTGAATGTGCTGGGTGTGGTAACCACATCGGCAGTGATCACAGCAATTATTGGCCTGGCTGCCCAGGAACCACTCAAAGACCTGCTGGGTGGTCTCAGTCTGCACCTGGATCGCAGCCTGAGGGAAGGCGACTGGATTGAAACCAACGGCCAGATTGGCAATGTGAGGGCCATCAGCTGGCGAGACACCCAAATGCGCTGCATTGATGGCTCGAATCTAATCATCCCGAATGCAACAATTACCTCCTCAAATCTTCGCAACTTCAGCACCAAAGGGCCCTACGGCAATCGCTTATTTGTTGGCCTCAGCTACAACTTCCCGCCCGGGCAAGCGAAGGCACTGCTACTCCAACTGGCTAACCAGCATCCGCTGGTACTGAAGCAACCACCAGCGGTGGTGAGAATCGCCAGTTTTGACGACAGCTCCATCCGTTATGAATTGCTAGCTTGGCAGGCAGACTACGGACAGAGCCTTGGCCTACGCAGCGATCTAATGGAGCAACTATGGTATGCGCTAGCTCGCCAAGGCCAGAGCATTCCCTACCCTGTACGAGAACTATTGCATCAACCAAAAAATAACAAGCAAGCCCAACAATCTCTAGGGATAGACTGGGAACAAAAGCTCGAGATTCTGGCCAAGATCCCTCTGTTTAAAAGCCTAAGCCAAAATCAACTGATGCAACTTATTCAGCACTGTCATTGCCATAGCTATGGCAATGACGAAACCATCGTTGCTGAAGGAGCAGAGGGAGATTCCCTATTTGTAATCTGCCGCGGCCTAGCTCAAGTGAGCCGAGAACTAGGCCAGGGCAATTCTATCGATGTAGCTCAACTTGGCCCTGGCGATATCTTTGGAGAGATGACACTATTTGGCGGCGAATGCAGATCTGCCACAGTAAGAGTTGCCCAAGAAACACAACTACTAGAAATAGAAAGGCCCGTTATTGCCGATCTACTGGAGGACGATCCCGAGCTATTGGAACGCTTTGGCTTGCTGGTGAGCCAACGGTCCGCTGAGTTAAACCAGCTGGAATCATCCGCAGCCCAAGCTCAGCAACAGGATCTTTTACAAAAGATGAGAGTGTTATTCAATTCTTGGTTACGCTGAGACGCTCGGCAAGCTGCCGCAGTAAGCCTCTTGAGAAATAAGGTGAGCGGTGCAGCAATTCCTCAAAAGCATCACTTGGCACCTGAAATGCCTTGAGCCCTTGGGCCCCTGCCACAACATTGTTATTGCGCCGATTGCCGGTAATAACTCCCATCTCGCCCACCGTTTCCCCAGGCCCCAGCACCACGATATTGCCTTGATCGAGGGCCACTTCACAAGCTCCTGAAAGCACAATCCCAAAACCATCGCTGATCGTGCCCTCGGCCATAACCATCTCCCCAGGACCCCATTGATAAATATCTCCCTGGGTGGCAATCCAAACCACACCTGCAGGCAAAACATCAGCAAACAACGGTGAAGCAGCTAGGTAGGGGAACTCGGCTGCATCTGGATGGGGTTCGCCACTGATCTGCATCTCTAGGAAAGGGGAGCTAGCTGAGCATTGGCGAGATTGCTGCAAGCGGCGGCTCACCTGTTCTGGATAAAGCTGCCGTTCCACAAGTAATACCCAACCAGCGGTATCAGGATCGGGATCTAACCACAACTGATCCAGGGCTTCCTGCAATGTTCCAGCGGGGTCCAGCTGTTGGTGCTCATACTCCTGTTCGAGATGTTTGGATTGGCTCAGCAGCAAGCCTTGCAAGGTTTTAACGCGCAGCTGCATGGCCAGCACCAGGGGCCGCAATAGGGAATGTTGATTGGCGGCCAAGTTCAGGGTGGCCAGCAACTGCCCCTGTTGCCGCCATTGTTGACCAAGACTTTCAATGTGTTGGCGCAGTCGGTCTCCCTGGGGCCCGAAACGACTGAGCATCTGCTGCCAATCATCAGCGGCCAAACCACAACTTTGCCGCAACTTTTCAAGCCGTTGCTGCATTGCCGGGCGCAGGCTAGACGGAACCAGCACCTGCAGATCAGCGGCATCCATCAACTCCTCCAGCTGCTCTGCAACCGCCGCCTGGCGCAGATCCTGTTGTTGAAGCTGCAAACCATCCAACTTCAGTAGTTGGGGATGCTCATCGGCAAGCACTCGCAAAGCTGCGTGGTGATCTTGATCCTCCAGTCCCAAAGCCTGGCGCAGATCTTGAAGTTGCATCAAGGAGCTTGCCCGTTCAAGCCGCCCGCTGCGCAACAAATCTGCGATCACCCCTCGATAAATCAAGCGGGCCTTTTGTTGACCAACTGCAGGCAGTGCCTTGGCCAGGGTAACAACCTCCTGGGGGGAGAGCTCCTGCAGGGAGCGTCCATCAAGGGCCTGGTCTAGCTCAGGTAGATCCTGCAGCTGACGACGCAAACTTTCACTGATGCTCTCGCGCCGATAGGTGTCCTGATCCCTACCCCAGCTGCGGAACAGCACAATCGCTGTGGCGATCAATACAACCGAGCGGATCAACTGGCCACCATCGCTACCGAAGGCCCCCTGGCTGGGATCTACAAACCAAAAAAATATGTTCACTCCACTGAAACTGGCCAGCAACCTGGTGCGGCTTCGGGCCCGAGCCTTGGCATCGCGGCGACCTTGCCGCTCCAGCCTGCGCTGCAGACGAACCTCCAACCAACGGAACAGCAGCACCGAAATGGCACCGGCCAGGCTCAACACCAGGGGAACCATAATAAGGTTGGGCACAGGAATCTCAGCGCTAAATCCCTGCAAACTGCGCTGCGGCAGTTCAGCGTCGTAGGCCCAGAAGCCATTGCGCAGATAGCTGAGCTGGCTGTTAGAGAAAAAGGGCAGAACCAGAACCTGTTCATGCATTTCTGCCAGATATTCAAAAAACACCAGTACCAAGCCTGGGTAGGAGTACCAAGCCCACTCCAAACCCCGTTTACCATTCAGATTTGTCCAGAATTGGCGTTCTGAATCGATATCAATACAGGCAGAGGCGCAGGCCACACAGGCGCTCTGCTCTCGACCGCTGCTGCCGATACTGCGACACATCGATTGGGTGATTTTTGAACCCGTTCCCATATGGGCGGTGCTGCCCAAGGCTGCACGCTGCCCGGTGAGAATCGTCTGCACCGGAGCCATCGGGCAAACGTACTGGCACCAGGCCTTGCCGCCATAGGCCCAGCCAACAATCAGCGCCGCCGCGATGGTGCATAGCAATAACAAAGCCAGCCCCAGGGGACTGCTATTCACCACCAGCAGCCGCAAACACAAACCGGCGATCAGCAAAGACCATTGCAATTGCAGATGGTTACGGCCAAGCCAGGAATCGGCTTGCACCTTCACCACTTCAGCTTTGCCGTTCTTGGCGATGCGAGTGCGCTGCCGCCCCAGGGCCCTGCTGAGCTGGGAGACAAAAGCCAGCGGACAAATGCGGCGCCAGAGCTCATGGCTGAACAAAACGATCATCAATACCCCTGAGGGCACCACCACCCCCCAAAAGAAGCGATTGCCTGGTTGGCCATGGCGCCAACAATCCCCACTAGCCGCCGGGCAGGGCGGCACCATATCCAGGGGCAGGGATATCGCTGGAATCAGCAACGACAGGATCAGCAACAACCAGCCGATCAACAGCAACCAACGCAAACGATGGGCCTGGGCCTCAGGCCAACGGCTGAACAGCTGCATCGCTTCGATCAAGAACTATCCCAATTGTTGCTCAAGCTGCTTTAGGGCCTGCTGCAGCACCTGATCGAGGGCGGCGCCATCGCGACCGCCCGCTTGGGCCAGGTTGGGGCGTCCGCCGCCGCCGCCGCCGCAGAGCTTGGCCAGGGCAGCCACGAAGGCGCCGGCCTTAGCGCCCGCTTTGATCACCACTTCACCGAAGGCCGCCACCAGAACCAACTTGCCCAGATCGGCTGGATCGGGCAAACCACCGAGCACCACCGCCGCTCCAGCTCCGAGTTGCTCGGCCAGCCCCTGGGCCGCGCTCTGTAGGCCAGTGCCCTCCACCCCATCGAGGCGGGCCACCAACAGCTGATAGGGCTCGCCAATGGCGCTGCAGCCAAACGATTTGGCCTGTTGGGTTAGAGCCCCGGCCCGCAGCAGTGCCAACTCCTGGCGTGCCGCCGCCAAGGCCTTCGCCCCCTGCTTCAGCTCCTCCTGCATCGCCATTACCCGATCAACAATCTCCCCCGGCTGCAACTTGAAGCGCTCAGAAAGAGCCTTCACCACCGCTTCCCGCTCCTGTAAGTAGGCAAGCACTGCAGCACCGGCCACGGCCTCAATGCGACGCACGCCGGCGGCCACACCCGATTCGCCAATGATCTTGAACAGCCCGATCTCAGCGGTGTTGGCCACATGGGTGCCGCCGCAGAGCTCCATCGAAACCCCGGGCACATCTACGACGCGCACCACATCGGCGTACTTCTCACCAAACATCGCCACCGCCCCTGCTGCCTTGGCCCTATCAATTGCCATTTCCTGCACCTCAAGGCTGTGGGCATCGGCAATCCAGCTATTGATCAGGTTCTCGATCTGCTCGAGCTCTGCCGGGCTCACCGCCCGAGGGCAATGGAAATCGAAGCGCAGCCGCTCAAAATCCACCAGTGATCCAGCCTGGGCGATGGCCGGATCCACCAGCTGCTTGAGGGCAGCCTGGAGCAGGTGGGTTGCCGTGTGGTTGGCCTGGGCACGGCGCCGGCAGGCCCGATCCACCTGGGCATTAACCAGATCACCTACCGCCAAACTGCCCCGCTCGATGCGGCCGCTATGCACAAACACACTGCGGTTGCGGGTCACGCCCTCAATGCTCACAATCACGCCATCGCCGCCGGCCCCATCGCCGTTCAGCAGCCCGCGGTCACCCACCTGGCCGCCGCCCTCCCCATAAAAAGGGGTGGAATCGAGCACCAGTTGCACCCCATCGCCAGCTGAGGCGCTCTGGGCCGGCTCGCCGTTGACCACCAACGCCAGCACACAGCAGGGATGGTCGAGGGTTCCATAGCCCTTGAATTCGGTGGCATCCAGCTCGGCCACCATCTGTTCAATGGCGCCCTGGAGGGTGAGATCCAGGCTCACCGCCGCGGCCTTGGCCCGCTGGCGCTGGGCCTCCATCGCCGCCGTAAATCCTTCCAAATCGACCGTGAGACCGTGCTCCTCGGCTATTTCCTCGGTGAGCTCCAGGGGGAAGCCATAGGTGTCGTAGAGCTCGAAGGCCTGCTCACCTGGGATCTGCTGGGGCTTGGTCGCCAGCACCTCGGCCAGCAGCTTTTCACCCCTTTCAAGGGTTTCTCGGAACCGGGCCTCTTCGCGGGCCAGTTCCGCCAGGATCACCTCCCGGCGCTCGAGGAGTTCGGGAAAGGCCGGCGCCATCAGGGCAATCGACGCCTCGCCCAGCTCGACCAGGAACGGCCTGTCGATGCCCAGGAGCCGGCCGTGGCGAACAACCCGGCGCAACAGACGCCTGAGGATGTATCCCCGGCCCAGGTTGCTGGCCGTAACCCCATCGCTGATTAGTTGGGTGATGGCGCGGCTGTGGTCGCCGATCACCTTGAGGGAGGTCTGGCCCTTGGCGTCGAGGGCGCGGTAGTCGGCCCCCGCCAGGCCCGCCGCCGCTTCGATCAACGGATAGATCAGGTCGGTTTCGTAGTTGTTGGGCACCGCCTGCAGGATCTGGGCCATCCGCTCGAGCCCCAAGCCCGTGTCGATATTGCGGTTTTTTAGCGGCGTCAAATCGCCATCGGCATCGCGGTTGTACTGCATGAAAACCAGGTTGTAGAACTCGATGAAACGGGAGTCGTCTTCCAGGTCGATGCCGTCGTCGCCGAGCTCGGGCTTGAAGTCGTAGTAGATCTCCGAACAGGGGCCGCAGGGGCCGGTGGGGCCAGAGGCCCAGAAGTTGTCGGCCTCATCCATGCGGATGATCCGCTTGGGGTTCACCCCCACCCGATCGCGCCAAATCGCCTCGGCTTCATCGTCTTCGCGGAAGACACTCACCACCAGATTTTTCGGCGAAAGCCCGAACACCTCCGTGCTCAGTTCCCAGGCCCAAGCAATGGCCTGCTCCTTGAAGTAATCCCCAAAGGAGAAGTTGCCCAGCATCTCGAAGAAGGTGTGGTGCCTCGCCGTGCGGCCCACGTTTTCAATGTCGTTGGTGCGGATGCACTTCTGGCTGCTGGTGGCCCTTGGGGCAGGCCTTTGCCGTTGGCCCAGAAACACGGGCTTGAAGGGCAACATTCCCGCAATCGTGAGCAGCACGGTGGGGTCTTCGGGAATCAGGGAGGCGCTGGCCATCGGCCTGTGGCCCCGCTGTTCGTAGAAATCCAGGAATGCCGCCCGGATCTCTGCGCCACTGCTGGGGCAGGCACGGCGTGGAGTTACGGCCATGACGGAGCAAAACAAGCCTGGAAGGGGCATGATCGCCCAGAACAGGTTCCGTTAGTCGAAAGCGTGTCCCGAGCCGAGTTGCGAATGCGGTCCCTGGGGGCGGCCAGCGAACTGCCCCCCAATTTCAACCTGCAGCTGGCGCAAAGCCTGCCAACAGTGATGATGGGTGTGATCCGCGGCTGGCTGCCCCTCTGGTTGCCGCTGATCTGCAGTGCCCTAGTGCTTCGCCTGATGCTGCCCCTATTGCAGCCAATTCCGCCCGCTCCACGGCTTTGACGCCGGCTTCATGAGCCTGTTGCATGCCACCTGGCTGTTTCCCCCCGAAGGTTCGGGCGGTCGCCTATTCCTATGGGCAGACACCTGGCGCGTGGCCGCGCCCGTCGCCCCAGCTGCTGAAGCCCCGGAGCACCCCCTTGCCCTCAACGAGGACGACCTAGCCAATTGGCTCGACGACAACAGCCTTTGGTCGGAGTCCCTGAGGCCGGCGCGGGCAACCCTGAGCCTGCCCAGCCGCCACCAGGCCGCCAAGGGAAAAACCAAGCAAACCGACAGCTGGAGTGGCCTGCCTCTGCAAGCGGGCGAACCCCTGCCCAAGGAACCCCTTTGGTGGCCCTGGCAGGTGGAGGGCTGGGCCCTCGATCCAGCCAGCGCCGGCGAATGGCTAGGAGATCTCCCCCTGGCGGGCGAACACCCGGAGATGGCCGATGAGCTGCGCTGGTGGAGCCACCTGCAGCGCTGGGCCCTGAGCCTGATTGCCCGCGGCCGCTGGCTGCCCCAGATCGAAGACGGCCATGCCCGCTGGCTACCCCTGCTCAACCGCGAAGACGACCGCCGCCGCCTAGAAGAACTCTCCACCGGCCTGCCCCAGGTAGCAACCTGTGCCCTGGCTGCGGGCCTGATGGGGGATCCGAGCCTGGCCTGTCGCCGGCCGGGAAGTGGCCGCCTGCGGGTGGCAAGCCTGCTGGAATCGCTGCTGGATGGCCAGTTGCGCTCCGGCTTCAACCCCAGCAGCGAGGGCCTCGACCCCCTGCTCACGGCCTGGCAAAAGGGCCTCGGCAAGGGCAATGGCCAACTGGCCCTCGGGGAAGAAGACCTCGAGCGCCTCGGCATTGCCACCCACCACTGGCGTGAGGGGGTGGCCGGCAGGGTGGCCGCCGCCCGCACCTGCCTGGAGCTATTCACTCCGCTCGAAGGAGAAGAACTATGGGAGTTGCGCTTTGGCCTCCAGGCTGAGGCCGACCCCAGCCTGCGGGTACCAGCGGCCGCCGTATGGGCGGCGGGAGACCGGGGACTGCAGATGGGTGAAGTGGCCGTGGCCCAACCCAGCGAACTGCTGCTGGAGGGCATGGGCCGGGCACTCACGGTCTTTGAACCGATCACCCGCGGCATCGATGCGGCCACCCCGGAAACGATGCAGCTCACCCCGGCCGAGGCCTTTGTGCTGGTGCGCACCGCGGCCCGCCAACTGCGCGATGTGGGGGTGGGGGTGGTGTTGCCCCCCAGCCTCAGTGGCGGCCTCGCCAGCCGCCTGGGCCTGTCGATTAGCGCCGAACTACCCGCCAAATCCAGGGGCTTCACCCTGGGCGAAAGCCTGGATTGGAAGTGGGATTTCATGATCGGCGGGGTCACCTTGGGCCTCAAGGACCTGGAACGCCTGGCCGCCAAGCGCAGCCCCCTGGTCCAACACAAGGGCGCCTGGATCGAGCTGCGCCCCAACGACATCAAAAATGCCGAACGCTTCAGCGTCGCCGACCTGGGCCTGAGCCTCGACGACGCCCTGCGGCTCACCGCCACCGATGGCGACACCTTGATGCGCCTGCCGGTGCATCGCTTTGAGGGTGGCCCCCGGCTGCAGGCCGTTCTGGAGCAATACCACCAGCAAAAAGCACCAGAAGCCCTGCCCGCCCCCGAGGGCTTCTCCGGCCAATTGCGGCCCTACCAGGAGCGGGGCCTGGGTTGGCTGGCCTTCCTGCACCGTTTCGACCAGGGCGCCTGCCTGGCCGACGACATGGGCCTGGGCAAAACAATCCAATTGCTGGCCTTCCTGCAGCACCTCAAGGCAGAGGCAGAACTGAAGCGGCCAGTACTGCTGGTGGCTCCCACCTCGGTGCTGACCAACTGGAAACGGGAGGCCCATGGCTTCACCCCCGAACTGCAGGTGCGTGAGCACTACGGGCCCCGGCGGCCGGCCAGCCCGGAGGCCCTCAAAAAAGCCCTCAAGGGGGTCAATTTACTACTAACCAGCTATGGCCTGTTGCAGCGCGATAGCGAACTGCTGGAAAGCATTGACTGGCAAGGGGTTGTCATCGATGAGGCCCAGGCAATCAAGACACCCACGGCCAAGCAATCGATGGCAGCCCGCGACCTGGCCCGACCCGGCAAACTGAGCCGCTTCCGGATCGCCCTTACCGGCACACCGGTGCAAAACCGGGTCAGTGAGCTATGGGCCCTGATGGATTTCCTCAACCCCAAGGTGCTCGGGGATGAACCCTTCTTCCGTCAGCGCTACCGGCTGCCGATTGAGCGTTACGGGGATATGGCCTCCCTGCGGGACCTCAAGGCCCGGGTGGGGCCATTCATCCTGCGGCGCCTCAAAACCGACAAATCGATCATTACCGACCTGCCTGAAAAGGTGGAACTGAGCGAATGGGTAGGCCTGAGCCCAGAGCAGAAAAAGCTCTACAACCAAACCGTCGAAGCCAGCCTCGATGCCATTGCCAGGGCGCCCCTGGGCCAAAAGCATGGCCAGGTGTTGGCCCTGCTCACCAAGCTCAAGCAGATCTGCAACCACCCCGCCTTAGCCCTCAAGGAAACGCCGGAGGTCGCCATCGGCGCCAACGGCAGCTTTGCCGGCCGCAGCGCCAAGTTGCAGCGCCTAGAGGAGATCCTCGAGGAGGTGATCGAAGCGGGCGATCGGGCCCTGCTGTTTACCCAGTTCGCCGAATGGGGGCTGCTGCTGAAGGCCCATCTGGAGCGCAAATGGCGCCAGGAAGTGCCCTTCCTCTATGGCAACACCAGCAAAAACGAACGCCAGGCCATGGTCGATCGCTTCCAAGACGACCCCCGGGGCCCCCAGCTGTTCCTGCTTTCCCTCAAGGCCGGTGGGGTGGGCCTAAACCTCACTCGAGCCAGCCATGTGTTCCACATCGATCGCTGGTGGAATCCGGCAGTAGAGAATCAGGCCACCGACCGGGCCTATCGCATTGGCCAACAGAACCGGGTGCTGGTGCACAAGTTCATCACCAGTGGTTCGGTGGAGGAAAAGATCGATCGGATGATTCGCGAAAAATCCAAACTTGCCGCCGACATCGTTGGCTCCGGCGAGGAATGGCTCGGCGGCCTCGAAGTGGGCCAGCTGCGCGATCTCGTGGCCCTGGAGGAGGAATAGGCCGATGAAATCCCTTCCCATGACCACCAGCCCCCACAACCCGATCACCACCCAACTGGGCGACCAGGGCCTGGGCCAGCAGCCCTGGTGGGTCGAGCAGTGGATGGAACTGATCAATGGTTATCGCTTCAAGAAGCGGCTGGAGCGGGCCTGGGATTACGCCCGCAGCGGCAATGTCACCTCGATTCGCTTTGAGGGCCGGCGGGTGCATGCCCGGGTCCAGGGCACCGACCCCGACCCCTACAAGGTGAAGCTCTGGCTCGATGTACTCACCGACGAGGACTGGGGCTACGTACTCGAGGCCCTAACCCAAAAAGCCCGCTGGTCCGCCCAGCTGCTGGCCGGGGTGATGCCCCAGGACATTGAGCGGGCCTTTGCGGCCAGCGGCCGACGCCTATTTCCCTTCAAGTTGCAGGAGGTACGCAGCGAGTGCAGCTGCCCGGATAAGGCCAACCCCTGCAAACACATCAGCGCCGTCTACTACCTGATGGGCGATCGCTTCAGCGAAGACCCCTTCGTGCTGTTTCAGATGCGCGGTCGCACCAGGGCCCAGCTGCTGGCGGACCTGGCCTTGCGTCGGCGCAAGGTGCTGGCAAAACAGGCGCGGCAGGCTGCAGCCAAAAAACTCGACCAAGTGGCCGCCCCGGAGCCCCTGGTGCCGGTGCATCCAGCCATCAAGGACCCGAACCGCTGGTGGCGTTACGGCGCCGCCCTCGATCCGGAACTCGTGGTGATCACGCCGGCCATGGAGGGCGAATCCGGCCTGGATGCCGCCGGGCCCCTACCGCTGGCGGAAGATGGCCGCTTCAGCGAAGCCAACGCCCGCTTCCTGGAGCGGCTCAAGGAACACGGCCAGCAAACGGCAGCCATGGCCATGGCCAAGGCCATGGCAGCAGGTCAAAGCGATGGACCAGAAGCGAGCAAGGGCGATGCCCCATGAACCGCCGGCCCCCTGGCTGACCCCAGGGGCGATCGCCACCGCGGACTGCATCCTGAGCTCCTTCCACCGAGCCTTTGGCAGGCCGCTCATCGCCGCCGCCGGGGTTGAGAACCCAACCCAGCGGGCCCAGGAGCTATTTGCCGCTCCACTGGTGGTGCTCGCCCACGACGCCAGTCCCCTCGATCAAGGCGATGGCCCCCAGCTGATCTACGGCAATCGGGCCGCCCTCAGCCTCTGGTGCCGCAATTGGGCCCAGTTGGTAGGCCTTCACTCCAAGCTCACAGCCGAGCCCGCCGAACGGGCAAGCCGACAGGCAGCCCTAAGCGCTGCCCAGCAGCAGAGCGCCATCAGCGGCTACAGCGGCATCCGCACCGATCGCCATGGACGCCGTTTCAAAATCAACGGGGCCAACCTCTGGTGCCTTTGGAGCCCATCAGGTGACCCCTGCGGCCAGGCCGCCTGCTTTAGCGATTGGTGGTGGCTTTAACCCAATCAATACCCTCAACATGATCTCTTCCAGGCTCAGCAGAACAGCCGGGCCTGGGCGGGGCGGAGGAGCTCCTAAATCACCGACAGATTCCTGAGATCGCCGCCGTATCCAGTAATCTCCACCACCCCATCGGTAGCTGACTGAAAGCCCGCCACGCCGTCGTTGAAAGCTACAAAGGTTCGAGTGCTCGGCCCCGTGCCATAGGTAAAGGTTGCGACCTGCTGGGCCCGGAACGTCGTGCCATTGAGCTGGGCCGCCACACCAGCCCCCGTCAACGAAGCCACGGACCCAAGGCTGACAATTTGAGAGGCCGCAACGGCAGTAGGGCCATCCAAAATGTCGATGCCGATAGCGAAATCAGTGATCCAATCTGGACCTGCCAAAAGAGACAACGAAGCGCTCGAAACCTGGAAAACATCGGCACCTCCAAGGCCCGTCAAGACATCAGCCCCATTGCCACTTCTAAGCACATTGGCCGAGGCATTACCGCAGGTATAAGCGGGATTTCCAGCGATGCTGGCCAATTGGTCAGTGCTAGTGGCAAACAACCCAGGGCCTGTGAGGTTGCCGCTACCGCCCAAGCCAATGCCCTGGGTGGCGTTAAAGCCCACACTGACCGAGGCACCAGCGGCCAAGCTGGATCCCCAGTCCGCCCCCTTCAAGGTGGTGCGATAGACACCCCCGCCAAGTTTGGTTTGGGCCACGGTGCACCCCCAAGGCGCTCCACTCAAGACATGGGTTGTATCGAAACTGAGGCTCCAACTACCTAATACTGAAGCACCGGTATTGGTGACGGTGATCTGGGCCGTTAAACCCTGATACCAGACGGAACCCGTAACTCCCACCTTGAGATCCGGCGAGCTGGCAGTGGGAACAGATGGCATTCCCGAAATGGCAACTGCAACCTGGGTTGGCACGGGAATCGAAACTGAGCTAGTGCTAACGGTTTCCGTGAAACCCTGTTGATCTTGATAGGCGACCTGAAGCCGCAGACTCTGCCCCTGCTGGGCAGTGGTCGCCTGAAAGCTGGAGGTGTTGGCTCCAGCAATCATCTGCCAGGTGGAATTACCTGCCGCCTGTGATTGCCATTGGTAGCGAAACAAGCCATCGCCATCGGGATCCGACGCAGTCCGATTTGAGGTGAGGATCTGACCAACAGCTGGTGTACCTGAAATGGCAAATGACACCTGACCATCGTTGACATAGGGCACCAAGACCGGTGCAGACGAAATAGTCTCGGCGAAATTTTTAGCATCCTGGTACAAAACCTTCACCTGTATCGCCTGTCCCTCCTGGGCACGACCGACGGTCCATGCGCTGCTCATAGCTCCAGAGATCGCGCTCCAAGACTTTCCGCCATCCCCAGATGACTGCCACTGATATGTCAAACCGCCACTGCCGTTGCCGTCAGGATCATTGCTGGAAATCACAGCCGTCAAAACCTTCCCCACCGCAGCAGCGCCAGCGACCGTTACCAATGCCACTCCCAGATTCTGGGCTGTAGGAGTCGGGGCCACCGGCGAAATCATGCGCACACTGATACCAGGAAACGCATCTAACTCCTGGTCCGTGAGAGCCACACCACCCTTCAGCTCCACACTGCGCGCAAAAGCACCAGCAAGTCCAGCGTTGTAATCTAGAGCCACCTCATTAGACACATAATCACTACGAGAATCCGTATAAGACATGTCGTCCGGTCTTACAGGACCTCCGACCAAAGCACCAAAATTTATATGGGCATTTGGCAGGCCATTTCTAAAACCGTCCCAACCCACGCCAGAAGCCGCGCGGCTGTGGGGCTGTTGGGGAAAATTATTACCGTAACCCACTAAATAACTTGAGTTTCGGGGATTTGAGCCAAGGATGTAGTCGACAGTAGACTGAGCCAGGGCAGCATAAGCTCCATTTGGATCATTGACGGCTGCTGCATAGACATCCGCAAGAAATGCCGTATTTGCCGCATAGCGTAGGGATCCCCATTGGCTCACCCAGCGCAATCCGCCAGCAGTGATCGAGACCCCATTGCCGCCAGTCACCCAGTTATTAAGCCAACCTTCGACCTGCTGCTTAATTGCAGTTGATCCGGTTTGCTCAGCCAACAAAACCGCTGTTGCATAGGAAGCATCATCCCAATTACCAGTCCAACCCTTATTTAGTCCACCGATGTTTGAATTGTAAAAACTGAGAGCCTTGCCGAGGTAGGCAGAACCATCTTGTCCCGCGGCACTTACGGCCTTAGAAAGCCACACAGCACCATTAGCCAGCTCATCATAATAGCCGCTATAGGAGTTGTAGAAATTCTGAATCGACGGGATAGAATCGGAGTACTTGCCGCGATTCTGGTCAGCGAAATCATATAAAGCGATAGCACTCTTCAGCAATTGATCTGCATAAGCTTGATCACCATTTTGACGAAACAAAATCGAAGCAGAAGCCAAGGCGGCAGCACTTCCCCCAGCCACATCAGATCCGGGCTTCGAAGCAGTTACGGCCAAAGCGGGTCGCAAAATTGTCTCAGACTCAGCCGATTGCCACAGTGCATGGTCTGCATCTGGATCACCTACCTGAGCGACAAAGAATGCTGTCTTGCCTGCAGAATTCAGCACATTACACTTTAAAAGATAATCCGTACCCCATTTGACCGCCGCAAGCAAGTCGTCAGTTTGACCTGAAATTGCATAGCCTTTAGAAAATTGCAAGCCACCCCAAGCCAAATTCGTAAGACTGGATGCCAAGGGAAGACCGAATTTGCCATAATCACCTGCATCGTGATAACCCCCACTAAGATCAAGCTTTAAACCACTCTGAAGATTAGAAATTGAATTATCACCGAAATAAATCCCATCGGCACCATCACGCAGCCCTGAATCGCCACGCCAATCAATTCGATTCGTTGCCTCATCGAGATTGCCTGAACGCTGTGCCTCATAGAACAGGAAAGACTTCTGCAATGCTTCTGCATAGTTTTGACCAACTCCTTTCACTGGGACAGAGGCTGTAATTACCGGAGCCAACGAAGGAGTTAACGGCAAGCTCACAGTGCTTGGAACGGACTGCAACACCGACGCCACTGGACTGGTAAGGAAAAGGGTGGAGGGCTGCAGAATTCCATTGCTCTCGGTTGATGCGCTGGTTGCATTGAATCCCACGGTCCCTGAGCCACCGGGAGCAAGTGCTGCTCCCCAGTCGGTCCCCGTCAGGGTGTAGGCATAGTGCCCACTGGATAGCTGGTTAACCGTAAAGCTGAGACCCCAAGGAGCTCCCGTAATCAGCACATCACTTTCAAAGGACAGGCTCCAGTCGGCTAAAGGCACAATGCCGCTATTGGTGAGGGTGAAATTGGCCGTCAACCCACCCTGCCAGGTTGAACCATCAAGCACCAACTTCAGGGCAGGGCTTCCGGTAGTAAGAACAGGGGTGGCCACAAGAAAGGAGCATCTTCAAACCTTCTAAGCGCTGGAAGGCTTCTGCATCAATCCCAAAAATGGGATAACTTGCCTGGACACACGCGAAAACAACAGATCTCCTAGGATTTATCAGCGAACCATAGTGAAATGGATCTCACAGACAAAATTTCCATACTGATCGAGCGCAGAAAGGTCATGCGCAAAGCAATTATAACGAGCGGGCTCGATTTAAGCGTTGCCCTTGCATTTGGCAAAGAGTCAAGCTTACTTCCCCTCGTCTACTGCTTCGCCAATCCATCACTAATTCACTACATCGGCACCGACGCGCAAAGCTGCTTGGATGCTTTTACGACCAAAGCCCCAGGCTTTCTGGTCTGCAGTGACGAACTAGTTGGTGGGGATGGATTTACCCTCATCGAAACATTCAAAACAAAACACCCGCGCACAAAAACATTTCTTGTCTGCACAGGACTCCAAATAGATGCTCGCGTCCATACTGCCGACTGGATCGATGGCATCTTTTACCTTCAAGAGGCCCTAGAAGGGAAGGGGGTCCTACAGGAAGCCGTGATCGCAGCAGTAGGTGGACATCGCTATCGCAGCAAGCAAATCCGCTCTCAAACTGAAACAACGTCGGCTCTGCAACTCAAAGAAAGGGATTATCAAATCCTGGATTGCCTTGCCGACGGCATGAGTAATCGAGAAATCTCGGCCAAACTTCACATTAGCGAAGAAACCACAAAGACATACACAAAGCGCTTACTGGGAAACCTTGGTGCAAGAAATAGACTTCACGCTTTAATACTAGGCTTACGCTTTGGCATAACATCAATTGCCCAGTAAATCAGACTAAGATTAAATCAAAGGCTCTAAATTGACTTCAACGAATCCGTCTTGTCCTTAAAATCACTAAGCAGAAGCTGAAGATAGGTAACCTTTCTAAGTTTGATATTTGCCGTCAGCGACATCCCCACCTGCAACGGCAAGGATTGGCCTGATTTTAATTTGAGCCTCTGGGCATCCAAACGCACATTGACTGGGAAGCGGTATTGCTGCTTAAGTTGGTCAGGCGGAAGTGCATCAGAACCAATACTTTTTAAGACACCCGCCAAAGCACCAAAATCGCTGGAGGGGAAAGAATCAATGGTGATATCAACTAATTGGCCAACCCTTACAAAGCCAATCTTGTCGCTTGGTACCTCAACCTTGGCCTGCAATGCATCAAAGGGCACAATCTTCATCACTGGCTCACTACCTTGACCCACAAAGCCAGGCCCCGTGGGCTTTAGGTCAAAGACCACACCGTCTACGGGAGAGCGGATATCCTGATAGCGGTTGGCAACCCTGGACTCCACAAAACGACTAGATATTTCGGATAGTCCTGACCTTAAGGCCTCAATCTGCTGATTCAAGATTGCTATCTGCCGCAGTCGATCTGCCTTGGCAGAGGCCAAGCGACCTCGATCCTCCTCAACCTTGCTACGTTGCTGCAAAACCTGCAGCTCAGCTGCAGCCCCCTGACGACTAAGAACAACTAAGCGACTAAGAATCTTAGAATCCAGGGCCAATGCCTGTTCGGCAACCTTCTGTTCAGTGGTGTTAACATCCAAATATCGTTGCAACTCAACAGATTTAAGAATTATCTCCTTGTTCTTAGATGCAATACTTTCAGCTAAACGAACCTGCCGCTCTAAGCTCACATCATCGTCGAGCTTCAGCAGAATTTGACCACGCTTGACCCTTTGCCCCTCCTTGACAAGCATCTGCCGCAAGACTCCCCCCTGGGGCATTTGGACAGTTTTTACATCGCCAATGGGCTCTAGCTTACCTGGGGCAACTACCACCTCTTCGGTCTTAGCAAAAGACAACCAAAGCAAACCAAAGGCTGTCGTACCCATTAGCGACCAGATCAAAGTTCTAGAGAGGGAGGGTGACTGCTTAAGCAAGACTTTTTGGTGACTAGATGAAACACTCTTCTCCAACAAGTTTTGAGCAGATCCGAACCAAGAGAAAAACTTATTTTTCATGTTTCCTAAGCTGCCTCCTGCTGCCGGTAAAGGGCGTAGTATCGACCCTTCAAATTTATCAATTCATCGTGCGTACCGGTTTCAACGACTGAACCCTGATCCATCATCACCAAAAGATCGGACTTTTGAATGGTTGATAGTCGATGGGTGATAAAAAATACGGTAGTAGCATCAAGAGAGTCGATTAGATTAGAAAAAACTCGACGCTCCGTATCATAATCGAGGGCACTGGTGGCCTCATCTAACACCAATAATCTCGGCTTTAGAAGCAGGGTCCGAGCCAAGGCTATGCGCTGCCGCTGGCCGCCAGATAATCCGGAACCCCTCTCCCCTACGTCACTACTATAACCAGATGGCATCTCCATAATAAAATCGTGGGCACAGGCAAGTTTGGCTGCAAAAACGATGTCATCGCTGCTGGCCTCAGGATCAGCAAGAGCTATATTATCGGCAACAGAGCCACTAAAGAGCAATGGCTCCTGGGGAACGATACCAATTTGGCGACGTAAGGAATAGAGCTCAACTTTGGCTATATCATTGCCATCAATTAAAATCTTTCCTCTATCTGGGGCATATAGCCTGGAAAGCATTTTTGTCAGAGTGCTCTTGCCGCTGCCACTCTGGCCAACAACTCCTACAAAGGAACCAGAGGGCACCTCTAAACTCACATCCCTGAGGACTGGTGGCTGAGAAGTGTTAAAGGAAAAACGAACTTGATCAAAAACAACAGCTCCACTAATTGGCGGCAAAGGAATCTTCTTCTTATCATTGTCATCCGACTCCTGGGGGGTATCCACCACATCTGCCAAACGCTCAAATGAGACCTTCAACTCCTGAATATTTTGCCAAATACCGGAAAGACGAAGCAAGGGCTGGGTCACATATCCCGAGATGATTCTAAAAGCTATAAGTTGGCCGAGGCTCATCTCACCTTTCAAAACCAATGTTGCCCCAACCCAAAGCACCAGAAGCTGGGAGAGCTTCTGAAGCACCTGACTGGTTTCAGTGAGGGCTGTACCCGTAATAGTTTTTTCATAGGTACGGGAAATATATTTTGAATAAAAGTCTTGCCACTTCCAGCGGCTGATCATCTCTATGTTCTGGGATTTAACAGTCTGTATACCTGTTAAGACTTCAACCAAATGGCTCTGAGTTCGGGCATTTTCCTGGGCAGCCTCCCGATACTGACGCCTGAATAGGGGGGCCCCAAGCAGAGTTAGGCCAATTTGAATGGGCAACACTCCCAAGGCAATAAGGGTAAGAAGCCAGCTGTAGGCGACCATAACAATAATATAAATTACCGAAAGTGCAGCATCCAAAACAGTGCTTAGGGCTTGACCAGTGAGGAAGTTGCGAATTTTTTCTAACTCAGCAATGCGAGTTCCCAATTCACCAACAGGTCGCCTATCAAAATAATTAAGTGGCAGGCGCAAAAGATGGTCAATTACTTCAGCACCCAATCGCATGTCAATGCGATTACTGGTTTCAGTAAAAAGAAAAGTGCGAAGTGCACCAAGCACTCCCTCCATCAGCGTCACCACAACCAGGGCGAATCCCAAAACCTGCAATGTATCCAGACTTCTCTGGGTAATCACCTTGTCGATAATCACCTGAATCAGCAGGGGAGCAGCCAGGCCAAATAGCTGGACCACAAAGGATGCCAGCAATACCTGCACAAGAACGCCCCGATAGCGCTTAATCGCAGGCAAAAACCAACTGGGCCCAAACCGCTTTTCAGGGGTTTGAATTGTGCGCTCGAGCATCAAAAACTCAATACCATCCGGGAAATGCTCGGCAATTTGGGCTGGCGCTATTTGCAACAACCCATCCCTGGGGGAGGCAAGCTCGATTCCGGCAGCATTGCTTTTACGCAGTAGGGCGAAGCCACCCTTCCAGGGAAGTAAAGCAGGTGTTTGCAATCTGGTTCCCATGGAGGCATCAACAGATGCCCCGCTGACATGCAAACCCAACATGGCCGCAAGATTTCCGCATAGTTGGAGATCAGGTGTCTGACCGCGGCGCAAAACATCCCTCAGAACCTTTTCTACGGAATCCTTACGAAACGGCAGATCCAATTCTGTGGCAAGCATCTGGAAACATGCCAAGGTTTCGGCAATGGGTCCCTCTCCTTGGATTAAGCGGAATTGCCTTTCCCCACCAACTCCTAAATCCAGACCAGTTGCCAGCGGCTGCTCAGAAATCAGACGGGGATCAGAAAGAGTTTGTTTAACTATTTCCCCATGGGCATCGGCAGTAAAAAATCCAGCGGGTACGGCAATCAACCTGGCAGGCAGGGGGGGCCTGGCAATTGGCAAGCCCAGATCGGGATCTAACTGGGCTCCATAGGCATGCCCTAGCAAATTGCAACTAGCTGCATAAATATGTTGCTCAGAATCAACTGCGCTTAGATCGCCATCTATCAAGACCGCCCGATGCCGTACGCGCTCAACAAGCTTTACCACTGATTGGCCAGACTGGTTATTCTGCTCCAGAATTGTCTGGATTAAACAGGCAATTTCAGCAGGAAAAATTTCGCCGCAAGCATAACGCCAGAATCCCAAATTGGCAATTAACTTAATCGCAATATGGTCCGGAATAGCTGCTGCCAATACAGATTCGGCGGCACTCACCTCCTCACAGCCACCAGCTCTCAGCAATGAGGCGATTCCAACCCAGTCTCCTGGTCTGAGCCGATCAATTGTGATCCATCGTTCTTGATCATTTACCAAAAGCCTCGCCGATCCCTCTAATAGAAGGAGCAGCTGTGCTGGAATTTGGCCAGACAGGCTTAGGGAATCACCAACGTTAAAACGTACTAACTCGATGGCCGAAAAAAGTTCGTTACGCAGTGGCTCTGCTAAAGCAGCAAAGCCAGGATTTTCCAATACGGATTTGGGAAGCTGCTGCTGGTTCATGACTTGCCCAGCTGTAGGTCTGTAGCCAAGGCCGAGGCTTCTCTACCTACTTCAGCCTTAATCCACTCCTCCATCAATTCCTCTGCCATCGCTTGCCGCATGGGACTATCCAATTGGGCGGGCTGGAGAGATTCCAAGCGAGCCACTAGCCACCAATCCTCGATTTTAAAGGGCTCCAGCAGCACTCCAGGCCTGGTTATGCGCAAACGCTCAGCAAGATGGGGGTGGGCCTGGTTCAGGGGAACGGGTCCCACGATTCCCCTGGTCTGACGCTCCGGGCCTTCACTAAATTCTGCCGCCAAGACAGCAAAATCAGCCTCACCAGCTGAAATCTGCAGATAGAGCTCCCTTGCCATGCCCCTATCATTCAACCTAATTAGGCTGTAAACTATGCGATCAAGTGAGTTTTTTCTGTCTAGGAAGCGCGCCTCAACCTTAGGCTCAAAATGCAAATCACAATATTTACGAATACGAATCTGCCGTTCTGCCCAAAACTGCAGATCTTCCAAAGTAATTAAGTTGGCCTGGCAAAATGCATCAAGGGCAGCCTGATCGGCAAGTTGCTGTTGGGAAGCAAAGTTTTGAAAGGCACTTTCTGATTCGGCTGAATCCAGCCGAACCGACGCCATGGCCCGATTCAGGACATCGGCTCGCAGGGCCGGAAGGTGGAGCTGATTTCTTGCAAGCCACAGCCAGTTGTCTGGACTGAAACAAGATTTTAATTCAGGCGGCGAACTCAATTCAGGCACAGGGCTTCAAACGGGCGGGGAATTTCCCCATCAGCAGAAACACCTTAGAATTATAAGGGCAGCTTAAGGCCCGGCCATGCATGATTCAGAAAGTCCTTCGGTTCCCACCCCATCCAAGTGGTGCCAACCGCACTAGGCCGTAGGCGCCGTACCAAAAGGGTCGGTTCTCGCCCTACTTAGAGCAGCACGATTGCAGCACATTGGCGTTGCGGGTGACTCCCGCATCCCCAATCGGAGCCTTCACCATGCTTACCCTTCGCGAAAAAAATCTATTCGATACGGGCCTTCTAGATAAAGGCTTGTTTAAGCAACTTGAACAACAACTGCACACCGCTGAGCGGGTGCCCGCCGCTGAAGTGATCGAGAGCGATGCCTGCTACACGATCTACCTGGAGCTTCCGGGCGTCGACAAAACCAGCATCGACGTCAAAGCCACCGACCGCTCCCTGGTGATCAGCGCCGAACGGAAGCAACCTCAAAACGGCACTGCGCCATTAATTAGTGAGTTCCGTTACGGCACCTGGAGCCGCAGCTTCCGCTTCCCCAATGGCATTGAACGCGAAGCCCTAGAGGCCTCCTACCAAGGCGGCCTGCTCACCGTGGTGGCCCCCAAGGCCCAAACCCTCACCACGGTTCAGGTGAAAGTGGAGAGCTGACGGCCCAACCCAAGCGCAACTACACCACTGAGACCCGAGAGTTTCGGCCCGGCCCCACAAGCCGGGCTTTTTTGTGCCCAAATTGGCCCAGGGGCCTGACTACAGTTGGGTTCTTTGTTGTGGGTGTCCATGGTTGTCGCCAGCCCCAGCCCCAGCACCACGCGCCTCAGCGTTCAGGCGGAGGCCATCGGGCCCGATACCACCACCCTGCGCTCGCTCGACTGGGATCGCAGCCGCTTTGACATTGAATTTGGCCTGCGCAACGGCACCACCTACAACGCTTTTCTGGTGCGGGGTGCAAAGACAGCCCTGATCGACAGCAGCCATCTGAAGTTTGAGCAACTGTGGCTGCCGTTACTGGAGGGGCAGATCGATCCCCAAAAGATTGATTTTCTGATTGTTTCCCACACGGAGCCCGACCACTCCGGCCTGATTGGCCACCTGCTCGAGCGCAACCCGGCGATCGAAATCGTCGGCTCCAAGGTGGCCATTGCCTACCTGGACGACCAGGTACATCGCCCCTTCCAGTCCAGGGCCGTCAAGAGTGGCGAGGAACTGGATCTGGGCGTTAATCCGGATAGCGGTATCCAGCACCGCTTTGAATTTCTCAGTGCCCCCAACCTGCACTGGCCCGACACGATCTTTTCCTTCGACCACGGCACCGGCATCCTCTACACCTGCGATGCCTTTGGCCTGCACTACTGCAGCGAGGCCATCTTCGACACCGATCCCGGTGCGATCGCCCCAGACTTTCGCTTCTACTACGACTGCCTGATGGGTCCCAACGCCCGCAGTGTGTTGCAGGCCCTCAAACGCATAGATGGCCTGCCCCCCATCACCACCATCGCCGTGGGCCATGGGCCCCTTTTGCGCCACCACCTCGAGCTCTGGGTCAACGACTACCGCGACTGGAGCAGCTCCCGCAGCAGCTCCGAAACCTATGCGGCCATTTGCTACCTGAGCCAATACGGCTTCTGCGATCGGCTTAGCCAGGCGATTGCCCGGGGGGTCGGCAAGGCCGGCGCGGATGTGCAATTGGTGGACCTGCGGGCCACCGATCCCCAGGAGCTAAGTGCCCTGATCGGCGAAGCCCAGGCCGTGGTGGTGCCCACCTGGCCAGCAGAGCCCGAGGCTGAGCTCCAGGCCTCAATCGGCACCCTGCTCGCATCGCTTAAGGCGAAGCAATGGGTGGCCTCCTACGACGCCTTTGGCGGCAATGATGAACCCATAGACAGCTTGGCCAGCCAACTGCGCAGCCTGGGCCAAAAGGAAGCCTTCGACCCCCTACGCATTCGCCAGGTGCCCGACGGCAACGATTACCAGCGCTGCGAAGAAGCCGGCACCGACCTGGGCCAACTGCTCACCAAGGCAAAAACAATTGCGGCCATGAAGGCCCTCGACGGCGATCTCGACAGGGCCCTAGGTCGCCTCAGCGGGGGGCTTTACGTGGTGACGGCCCAGCAGGAAGGGCGCTCTTCGGCCATGGTTGCCAGTTGGGTGAGCCAGGCCAGCTTTGATCCCCCTGGCATCACCGTGGCCGTAGCCAAGGATCGGGCCATCGAAGCCCTGATGCAGGTGGACGACCGCTTCGTGCTCAACATCCTTCGCAACGACAACCACCAAGACCTGCTACGCCATTTCCTCAAGCGCTTCCCCCCTGGCGCCGACCGCTTTGCCGGGGTGAGCACCCTCGAGGGCGCCGCCCAAGGGGGTCCCGTGCTGGGAGATGCCCTGGCCTTTTTGGGTTGCAGGGTTGTCCAACGGATGGAGGGCCCAGACCACTGGATCATTTATGCCGCCGTGGAGGAGGGCAACGTCTCTGATACCGAGGCAGCCACTGCCGTGCACCACCGCAAGGTGGGCAACCACTACTGAGCCCATGCAAGCGATCAGCAAAGAACGGCGGGTGATTGTGCTGCCGATTGAGGCGGGGCTGCTCTGCCTTAGGGGACTAAGCCCCAACCGCCTGCGCTTTGAGGTGGAGTACGGCCTTGAGCGGGGCACCAGCGCCAACAGCTTCCTATTCAGTGCCGGCAGCACCAGCGCCGGACAGCCGGTACCACCGGTATTGCTCTTTCCACCTGGAGAATCCTTCGCCGCACCCTTCCTAGAGCAGCTCAAAAAGCTGGTGCCCCAAGGGGCAGCCCTGAAGGTGGTGGTGGGCCATGTGAACCCCAACCGGGTGTCGATGCTGCGGCAGCTGGCCGCCCACTGGCCCGAACTGATGCTGGTGGCCTCCAACACGGGCGCCAAGCTGATTGGCGAACTGTGGGACCAGCTCAAACCCGCACCAGCAGGCGGCGATCAAGCGGAAATGGCAATTCCACTCCTACCCAAGATCGACATTGTCAAGCAGGAGGTGAGCCGGACCCTGGCCGATGGCCATCGGCTCACCCTGCTGCCCACCCCCACGCCCCGCTGGCCGGGAGGTCTGATTGCCTTTGAAGAAGCCACCGGCCTATTGATGAGCGGCAAGTTCTTCGCCGCCCATCTATGCACCGAGGCCTTTGCTGAATCCACCGCCAGCAGCACGGAAGAAGATCGCCGCTACTTCTTCGATTGCCTGATGGCTCCAATGGCCCGCCAGGTGGAGACCGTGGTGGAGCGCCTCGAGACCCTGGACATCCGCACCATCGCACCAGGCCATGGCCCCGCCATTGCCAGCAGTTGGCGCAGCCTGCTCAACGACTACCGCCGCTGGGGCGAAGCCCAGGAACGCTCGAACCTGGCGGTGGCCCTGTTGTTCGCCAGCGCCTACGGCAATACGGCCGCCATTGCCGATGCCCTGGCCCAGGGGGTTTCACGCACCGGGGTGCGGGTGGAGAGCATCAATTGCGAGTTCAGCCCGCCGGAGCAGCTCCTTGCTGCAATCCGCAATTGCGACGCCATCCTGATCGGCTCCCCCACCCTGGGAGGCCATGCCCCCACGCCGATCGTCTCGGCCCTAGGCACCGTGCTGGCTGAAGGCGATCGCCAAAAGCCCGTGGGCGTCTTTGGCAGCTTTGGCTGGAGTGGCGAAGCCCTGGATCTTCTAGAAAACAAGCTGCGCGATGGCGGCTTCCGCTTTGGCTTTGAGCCGATCAAGGTGAAGTTCAGTCCGGATGCGGCCAGGATCAAGAGCATCGAGGAAACCGGCACTGCCCTGGGCCGCAGCCTGCTGGCAAACCAGCGCAAAAAGGAGCGCCGCAGCGCCGCTGGTGGCCTGAGCGAAAGCCGCAGCAATCCAGCCATCCAAGCCCTGGGCCGAATAGTCGGCTCCCTGTGCGTGCTCACGACCTGCAAGGGAACAGCAGACTCCAAACTCAGCGGTGCGATGGTGGCGAGCTGGGTAAGCCAGGCCAGCTTTTCGCCCCCGGGGCTAACCGTGGCCGTCGCCAAGGACCGGGCCGTGGAAATGCTTTTGCACATTGGCGATTGCTTCACCCTCAACGTGCTGGCCGCGGGCAAAGAGAGCGGACCGATGAAGCAATTTCTGCAGCCCTTCAGCCCTGGCGCCGATCGCTTCGCCGGCCTTGAAATGGCCACCACCCCGGCGGGCCAGCCGATCCTGCCGGAGGGATTGGCCTGGCTGGAGTGCACCGTGAAGCAACGGATGGAATGCGGCGACCACTGGCTGCTCTACGCCCAGGTAGGAGCTGGCGGGGTCCTGGATCCAGGCGGCACCACGGCAGTGCACCAACGCCGCAGCGGCGCCAACTACTAATACCCCCCGGGCCTAGGCCGCCTGGGGTGGGGGGGTGGGATCGATGCCCAGGTGAAAGGGAAGCACCAGGGTGGCCCAGTGGTCCGGGCGTTTGGGCTTGGCGCGGCGGGCCTGACGCACACCAAATGGAACCCGCACCACGTTGGTGCCCTCAACCCTCACGGTGGTTGGGCCTGAACCGTTGTTGTTGCCGTTCATAATCCCCAAGAATGAATGGCTTATGCCAGCAACTGGACCATGGGGGATAAACCCCTAGCGCAATTACAGCAAATAGTGTTGGAAAAGCAAGAACACAAACACTAAAAAATGCTGTGTTTTAGCCCGCCAATTAAGTTCATTTTGCACTATCAAAGGCCTAACTGGCCGTAGCAACTGGTACAGCTTGGGCCAGTTCCTCAACTGAGGGGCAGGTGCACACCAGGTTGCGGTCTCCGAAGGCATTGTCGATCCTGGCCACCGCAGGCCAAAACTTATGGGAGCGCTGGGAATCGCCGGCGGGGAAAGCCGCCTGGCTGCGGCTGTAGGGCCGGTCCCAATGGTCTGCCGTAACGGCCGCCAAGGTGTGGGGCGAACGCTTAAGGGGGTTGTCATGGGGGTCGGCCTCACCGGCCTCAATCGCAGCCACCTCGGCCCTAATCGCCACCATCGCTTGGCAAAAGCGATTTATTTCCGCCAGGGATTCACTTTCTGTCGGCTCCACCATCACCGTTCCCGCCACGGGCCAACTAACCGTGGGGGCATGGAAGCCGTAATCCATCAGCCGCTTAGCCAGGTCATCCACCTCAAGGCCTGCACTTCGCTTGAGGGGACGCAAATCCAAAATGCACTCGTGGGCCACCCGTCCACCGGCGCCGCGGAAGAGCACCGGGAAATGGGGATCGAGCCGCTGGGCCATCACATTGGCCGCCAATAGGGCCACCTGACTGGCCCGCCGCAGCCCGGAGCCCCCCATCATGCGGATATACATCCAGCTGATCGGCAGGATGCTGGCGCTGCCAAGGGGGGCGGCGCAAACCGCGCCTACAGCGGCGCCAGCACCGGTTCCGGACCCTGGCAAAAAGGGCACCAGGTGTTTAGCCACGGCAATGGGTCCCACCCCGGGCCCACCGCCGCCGTGGGGAATGCAGAAGGTCTTGTGCAAGTTGAGATGGCAAACATCAGCGCCATAGAGGCCTGGCTTGCATAGCCCCACCTGGGCGTTGAGGTTGGCGCCATCGAGATAGACCTGGCCGCCATGGGCATGGACGCAGCCACAGATCTGACGAATGCTGGCTTCAAATACCCCGTGGGTGGAGGGATAGGTAACCATCAGGGCCGCCAGATTCGGCCCATGGGCAGCGGCCTTGGTCTCCAGATCCGCCAAATCAATATTTCCCTGGTCATCACAGCCCACTGCCACCACCTGCATGCCGGCCATCACGGCACTGGCCGGGTTGGTGCCATGGGCACTGGTGGGGATCAGGCAGATGCGGCGATGGGCCTGGCCGCGGCTGTGGTGCCAGGCCCGAATAGCCAATAGGCCGGCATATTCCCCCTGGGATCCGGCATTGGGCTGGAGCGAAACCCCATCAAAGCCAGTAATTGCCGCCAACCAATCCTCTAAATCGGCGGCCAGGCGTGCATAACCCTCGGCCTGTTCAGGGGGGGCAAAGGGGTGCAGCTGGGCAAAAGCTGGCCAGCTGACCGGTGCCAGCTCCGCCGCCCCATTCAGCTTCATGGTGCAACTGCCCAGCGGGATCATCCCGTGCACCAGGGAGAGATCCTGGCTCACCAGGCGCTGGATGTAGCGCAGTAGTTCGGTTTCGCTGCGGTACTGGTGGAAGGCCGCCTGCTGCAGCCAGGGTTTCTGACGCAGGGGCAAACCCTGCAGGGCCTGGTCGGCCAGATCTGCTGAGTTGAACAGATCTACTGGGCCAATTTCAGCGGGACTGTCGCCGCCAAGGGCCGTCAACAGACAGCCCAACTCCTTCGGGCTAGAGAGCTCATCGAGGCTGATGCCCACCCAGGTTTTCGGAGCCTGGGGAGCTCCCGCTTGATGCTCGCCAAAGTGGCGCAGGTTGAAACCGGCGGCGCGGGCCCGGGCCACCAGAAGTTCGGCCTCGGGCGCTGAAAAGCACAGGGTGTCAAAACCTGGGCCGGGCTTCACCTGCAAACCCAACTGGGCCAGACCCTCGGCCAGGGCGCAGCGCAGGGCCAGGATTCGCCGGGCAATGGCGGTGAGCCCCTCGGGGCCGTGGTGCACTGAATAGAAGCTGGCCATTACGGCCAACAGCACCTGGGCGGTGCAGATGTTGCTAGTGGCCTTGTCGCGGCGGATGTGCTGCTCGCGGGTTTGCAAGGCCAAACGCAGGGCCGGACGGCCCTCCGCATCGAGGGATTGGCCCACCAAGCGGCCAGGGATTTGGCGTTTGAAGGCTTCTGTGGTGGCCAAAAAGGCGGCATGGGGGCCGCCAAAACCCATCGGCACGCCAAAACGCTGGGCACTGCCCACGGCAATATCGGCTCCCAACTCAGCCACCGGGGCCAGCAACACCTGGGCCAGCGGATCAATGGCCACACAACTAATTACCCCTGCGGCCCTGGCGGCGGCCAAAAGCGAACTGGGATCAAACAGGCCGCCATCGCTGCAGGGGAGCTGGAGCAGCAACCCGAAGACCTCCTCTGAAAATGGCTCCGGAGCTTGAGCAGTAGGCGCAGTTGCCAGGGTGCGTCCATCCACCAGGACAATTTCAATGCCGAGGGGTTCGGCCCTGGTCTGCAGCACCGCCAGGGTTTGGGGGAAGATCGCCTGATCCACCACAAAGCGGTGGGCGCCGGGGCGCTTGCAAACGGCCTTGGCCAGGGCCATCGCCTCAGCTGCCGCCGTGGCCTCATCCAGCAGTGAGGCATTGGCGATCGGCAGGCCGGTCAGTTCGCTGATCAGGGTCTGGAAATTGAGGAGGGCCTCGAGGCGCCCCTGGGCAATTTCAGCCTGGTAGGGGGTGTAGGCGGTGTACCAGGCAGGATTTTCAAAGACATGGCGCTGAATCACCGCCGGGGTGGCCGTGCCGTAGTAGCCCTGGCCAATCAGGCTGCGCAGCACCTGGTTCTGCCCCGCAATCGCCGCCAACTCGCCTAGGGCCTCGGCTTCCGAGCAGGGTTCAGGCAAACCCTGGGCGGCCTCAGCGGCACTTAGCAGGATGTCTGCAGGAACTATCTGACAGGACAAATCCTCCAGGCTGGTGGCGCCGATTTCAGCCAGCATTTGGCTCTGGTCGCTGGCACTGGGGCCGATGTGGCGCCCCTCAAAGTTCTCCATCAACTGCCCTGAACCTTGGCGGCATAGCTGGTCGCATCCATCAGTCCAGCAATGGCGGCTGGATCCTGGGGCTCAACCACCAACAGCCAGCCTTCTCCATAGGGATCGTTCTGCAGTTCTTCAGGGCTGGCCAGCACCGCCTCATTGCGGGCCTGCACCACGCCACCGATTGGAGCCAACAGATCCTCCACGGCCTTGACCGATTCGACGCTGCCAAAGCTCTGGCCGGCCGCGATCGTGGCCCCCACCTCGGGCAGCTCCACAAAGACAATGTCGCCCAACTGATCGACTGCAAAGGCGCTCAGGCCCAGGCGGGCCAAGCCCCCCTCCTGCCTCACATATTCATGGCTGTCGGCGTAGCGACAGGCGCTGGGGAACTCCATCGGTATCGACAGTCAATTGCTGCCGTTCAGTTTGCCTGAAACACACCGCTATCCGCTAACGCCACCAGGGCCCGCTCCAGGGCCAATTGGGCGTGGGCCCGATGGGTGCCGCCTTGGGCGTAGAGCACGTAGGGCTCCCGCAGGGGGGCATCGGCGGAGAATTCACTGGTGCTGCCATCAATGAAGGTGCCCCCCGCCATCACCAACTCGCTTTCATAGCCAGGCATCGGAGCTGGCACCGGATCGAGGTAGGCCCCCACGGGCGAAGCGGCCTGGAAGGCCCGACAGATGGTTTGCAGCGGTTCGGCTGAGCCCAGGCGCACGGCCTGAATCACGTCGGCGCGCATGGCCCCTGGCATGGGATTGACCGGATAGCCCAGGCCAGAGAACACCTCCGCCACCAACTCGGCACTGATCAGGGCCTCCGCCACCATTTGGGGCGCCAGGAAAAGGCCCTGGAAAAGCAGGCGATACAGATCAAAGCCCGTCCCCCCCTCGCTGCCAATGCCGGGGGCGGTGAGGCGGCAGCAGGCCATCTCCACCAGATCGGCTCGGCCAGCCACGTAGCCACCGGTCGGGACAATGGTGCCCCCCAGGTTTTTAATCAGGGAACCGGCGATCAGGTCTGCCCCAACGGCGGTGGGCTCCTGCGACTCCACCAACTCGCCGTAGCAGTTGTCTACAAAGCAGATGCAAGCCGGCTGGATCTCCTTTACCTGCCCGCAGAGCAAGCCGATCTGATCGACCCCCAGGGAGGGCCGCCAGCTGTAGCCGCAGCTGCGCTGGATCAGCACCATTCGGGTAGGCACCGATAGGGCATCGGCCAATCCCCCTTGATCCACGCTGCCATCGGCCAGCAGGGCCAACTCGTCGTAGTGGATGCCGAATTCCGCCAAGGAGCCCTGGCCGCTGCCGCGTAGTCCAATCACCTCCTCCAGGGTGTCGTAGGGGCGGCCCGTAATGGCCAGCAGCCGATCGCCTGGGCGCAGCACCCCATAGAGGGCAGCGGAGATGGCATGGGTGCCACTTACAAACTGGAGCCGCACCGCAGCAGCCTCAGCCTGGAGCACCCGGGCAAACACCCGATCCAGCACTTCCCGGCCCTGGTCGCCGTGGCCATAGCCACTCACCGAAGCGAAATGGTGGCTGCCCAAGCGCTCCGCAGCAAAGGCCGCCAGCACCCGCTCCAGGCGCTGCCCCACCTGGGCCGTGAACTCGGCAGCTCGCCCAGCGCTGCGCCCCAAGGCTGCCGCCACCTGCTCCTTGGCCCAGGCCGAAGCTGCCATCCGATTGCGGTAGTGGTGTGCCCATGCTGCCGCCCAATGGGGGTAAACCAGCGGGCACTAGATTTTTATGGCTACCTGGGGGCTCCCTAAGGCAGCTCTACCAGGAGAAAGAATTTGGTTGTGGGCACAAACGGCTCTGCAGCAGACCTGCAAGCCCAATTGCTAACGCTTGATCGGCCCAGCAGGGATCTCGAATCCCGCATGCGCGAGGCAGTGGAAACCACCAGGGAACCCCTGCCGCGTTCCCAAAGGAAATTCAAATCCGGCACCACCGGCTTCATGCTGGCGATGCATGTGGGGGCAGTGTTCGCCCTGCTGCCGCAATTCTGGAGCTGGCAAGCTGTTGTGGCGCTGGTTGTCCTGTATTGGGTCACCGTGCTCGGGGTAACCATGGGCCTCCATCGCCTGGTTACCCACCGGGCCTTCGTGGTTTCCCAACCAGTGGAGCGGATCCTGGTGCTGATGGGAGCCCTCGCCTGCCAGAGCGGACCGATCGAATGGGTGGGCTTGCACAGGCACCACCACAAGTTTTCTGACCAACCCAACGACCATCACGACGCCGCCCGGGGCCTGTGGTGGGCCCACAGCTCCTGGATGTTGCACCCAATTCCAGCGCTTAGCCACGTAGATCGACTCACCGGAGACCTCCAGCGGGACCCTTTCTATCGCTGGCTGGATCGCTGGTTTCTGCTGCTCCAGTTGCCCCTTGGGGCAGCCCTCTATTGGTATGGCGAAATTGCCGGGGTCCATGGCGGGGGCCTGGGCCTGGTGCTCTGGGCGATTCCTTTGAGGCTGGTGATCGTTTATCACGTGACCTGGCTGGTGAATTCGGCCACCCATGCCTTCGGCTATCGCAATTTCGATTCCCCCGACCTCTCCCGCAACTGCTGGTGGGTGGCGATCTTGACCTTTGGTGAGGGCTGGCATAACAACCACCACACCTTCCCCCACTCGGCCCGCCACGGCCTGCGCTGGTTCGAATTCGATATCACCTGGCAACACATCAAGCTGCTGCGCTTCCTGGGGTTGGCCAAGAAGGTGCGCGAAGCCAGCTATCGGGCCTAAAAACGGGCCATCTGCTGGCGGATCGCCGCCCCGAGATCGCCAGAACCAGGCGCTCCAGGGCCCTGCTGCCAATCGCTCGCCTTGTGGCGCAGCAGATCAAGAAACTGATCGGCCTCCAGCTCCCCCTCGCCTGCGGCCCCCAGGGCCGCCAAGGTGCGGCGCAGGTCGGGCAATTCGCAGTCCAGTTCGGCGGCAGAGTAGTCCGATTGGCCGGCCATTACGGCGGCGAAGCGATCCCTTCTCTGCCTCTTCTCCACTGGATAGGCAGCCAGTAACTGCTCTCGACACTGGCGCCAGGGACGGCCGGCGGTAAACAACAGGGCCAAGGCCGCACTCAAGGGGGCAGCCTCAGACTCGGCAATGCGCAGGTCGAAAGCAGCAGGGGGCTGGCTCAAGCCCACAAATATCTCCATCAACTGGCCCGGTCCCAGCACCGGCTCCCCCTCCCCCTGCACCGGCAGGGCCGAGATCTCCAAGGCCGCCACTAGCTCGGGATGGTCCGAAAGTCGCTGGCGCAGGTCCGCACCGACCTGGCCGCCCTGCACCTGCTGGGCCAGCAGCTGATTGATGCGCCCCAGGGCCAAAAACAGTTCGGGGCCGGGGGAAGCCAGCTTGCCGTTGCGCAGCATCGAGAGCTGGGAATTGTGCACCCGGCCCAGGTCGAGGGCCTCCGCCAGGGCGGGCAAAACCCTATGGCTCCAACCGTTGCGCTCGTGCCACACCCTGATCAGATGGGCGAAAGCCACCCGACCTGATGCGATTTCTTCCCGGTAACCCACTCGATACGGATCCGTATTGCTACTATTTTACAGTTCGATCAGGAGTCGGTCCGCCATGGCCGCCACAACCAGCACACGCAGTCCAGCTTCGATTAATTCGGGAGATCGGGGCACCCAAAGGGCCCTTTCCCTGCACAGGGGCCACCGTCCGAGTCCCAAGAGCACCCGCTGGGGCACGATCGGCTTTATGGCCGCGATCCATATTTTGGCGCTGGTGGCATTGATGCCCCAGTTCTGGAGTTGGCAGTCGGTCACCACCTTCCTGGTGCTCTATTGGCTCACGGCCTGCCTTGGCGTCACCGTGGGCTACCACCGACTGCTGAGCCACCGGGCCTTCCGAGTGCCCCATTGGTTGGAGCGGTTCTTCGCCACCTGCGGTGCCCTGAGCTGCCAGCACGGCCCTATCGACTGGGTGGGGCTGCATCGCCACCACCACAAGTTTTCCGATACGGATATGGATCACCACAGCAGCCTCAAGGGGCTCTGGTGGTCACACATGGGCTGGATGTTTGAGGACATCCCCGCCATGGCTGCCGTTCCCCGCCTAACCGGCGACCTGGCCCAGGACCCCTACTACCACTGGCTCAACAACAACTTCCTGGTGCTGCAAGTCCCCCTGGCGGCCCT
>NZ_JAGQBV010000040.1:0-24130 GCF_024345815.1 Cyanobium sp. HWJ4-Hawea
ACCTCTGCGGGGCCGGCGAATGCCCTACTGGTTTGACCGTTACTATCGGCTACTTGGCCTAGCGTCGTTTCTTTTTCAACTGATTTGGTTGATTTCGCCTCAGTCGCTTCACTTTTTAAGCGGCTTGCCATTTCTTTTGAGCCTTAGCTGCTTTTTGTTCTGGAGTCTTAAGAGGCTTTTATCTTGCCTGTCCCAGGAAACTTTCATAGGCGCTGATGTCATAGTTGGTGCAGTGGCTGGCTACCTCCTGTTGGGGCTTTGTGGGGGAATTATCTTTAGTGTTATGGAAACTGTAGTGCCAGGTAGTTTTATTAACGTTGATGCTGCTCACGGAAGCCTTTATTTGGCTGATCAGTCTGGTGCCACCTCCCAGCTTGCGGCCTGGTCCTACGACTACTCGCGTATATATTATTTTGCTTTTGTGAGTCTTACCACGGTCGGCTATGGCGACATAGTTCCAGGTACCACAACTTCCCAGATGGCAAGTGTGGCCCTAAGTGTGTGTGGTCCGCTCTATCTGGCCATAGTGATGGGCTTGCTGATTAGCCGCTATACGGTTCAAACTGAAGAGATTGCTGAGGCTGACAGGGAGAACCATAAGGAAAAACCTAAGGACTCGTAGCCCCTTCCGGCAGGCCCACCTCTACGTCCATGTGTTGATTTGGGCGGCCAATAATTAGCATTGCAGCCCGCTCACGGGTGGCAATGGCCCATAGCCATTTGCTCAGTAGGGCGATCCTGTTCTCATTGGCTGGCATGAAGGCAAGGTGGGCTACGGCCCACATCAGCCAGCCGATCAGACCCGTGAATTTGAGGCCCCGCAGATCAGCCACCGCATGCAATGGTCCTATTACGGCCATGCTGCCGAAATCAAACCAACTAAATGCTTTGTGTTGCTCGTTTGCCAGGTTTGCAACTATGTCTGCTGCCACCCAGCCGCCCATTTGCACGGCTGGTCCGGCCATTCCAGGCAGGGGTTTGCCATCGGCGGTGTGGCTATAGGAGCAGAGATCGCCAATGACCCGAATTTCTGGGAATTGGGCGATGGAGAAGTCTGGTTTGACGATTACCCTTCCCCCCTTATCTATGGCGCAGCCGGTGGCATCGGCCAACACCTTGCCCAGGTGGGATGGCTTAACCCCTGCTGTCCAGCAAATTGTGGCCGCTTCAAGGGTTTGCTCTCCCCCACTGGTCGTAAGTACCACTTTCCCTTCGCTTATTTCCTTAACCCTGCCACCTAGAAGTAGATCCACCCCCGCCGATTTGAAATAGGACTCCGCCGATTTGGAGATGGCTGGAGCCATGGCCCGCAGCAGCCGATCGCCCGGGTCTACCAGGGTCACCTTGCAGAGCTCGGGGTTTAATTGTTTGAAATCCCGGCCCAGGGCGTGCTTCATCAATTCATTCAGGGATCCGGCCAGTTCACAGCCCGTCGGTCCGCCGCCCACCACCACCACTGATTGGAGAAACTGGCGGCGTTCAGGATCAGGTGTCTGCTCCGCTTCTTCAAGGGCTGTCAGAACCCGGCGCCGGATTTCATCGGCGTGCTCCAGGATCTTCATCGGGGGGGCTAGGGATCGCCACTCTTCCTTGCCGAAGTAGCTGCTGCCGGAGCCCGTGGCCAGGATTAGGTAGTCGTAGCCGAAGCGTCGGTTGTTAAAGACGATTTCCTTGGCTTTGGCATCAATTTCTGCCACTTCCCCAAGCAGGATCTGCACGTTTGGCGCTTGACCCACCATTTGGCGCAGGGGGCTGGCCACATCCGCCTCTGCCACCAGCCCAGATGCCACCTGGTAGAGGAGGGGCTGGAACAGGTTGAAGTTGCGCTTGTCGATCAGGGTGACCCGCACCGGCTTGCCGATAAGGGCATGGCAGGCCTTCAGGCCCCCAAAGCCACCGCCCACAATCACCACGTGGGGCAGGGATTTGAGGCTGGTATCGGGGGGATCTAGCTCCAGGAAGAAGCGTTCGGGGGCCATCGTTATCGGTTCGTTTGCACAAGGTATCTGGCTTTGCCTGCCTTGGCCCGCCTGGTGCCTGCTAAGACTGGGAACCCAATTCATTTGCTGCCATGTCGGTTGCGTCGATCAAGGCCTTTGTTGACCGTGTTTCCGGCGACGAAGCCCTACGCAGCAAGCTCCATGCCGCTACCGGTGTGGACGACATCGTGGCGATCGCGGCCGACCATGGCCACGACTTGAACAAAACCGTGCTGTTGCGGGAGCACGCCAGGGCCATCGTCGATGCCCATGACCACGAGCTTTCCGGCATTAACAGCTGGGGAGATGCCCTGATGCATGCCTTTGGCGCCACCGATAAGGACTGAATAAGGCCTGTTGACCGACCAAGGCTTACTTGCCTAAGTAGGAGGCCTGCAGGGCTGCGTTGTTTTTTAGGTCTGTTGCGGAGCCTTCCAGGCTGATGCGGCCCGATTCCAGCACGTAGCCCCGATCGGCAATGGCCAGGGCAGCATTGGCGTTTTGCTCCACCAGCAGGATCGTTAGGCCATCGGCATGCAGGGCCCTCAGGGCCTGCATCACCTCTGCCACCAGCTTTGGAGCCAGGCCCAGGCTCGGTTCATCGAGAAGCAACAGGGATGGCCGCCCCATCAGGGCCCGGCAGATCGCCAGCATCTGTTGCTCCCCACCTGAAAGTGAGCCGGCCAGTTGGTTGCGCCGCTCCCCCAGCCGCGGGAACAGGCTGTAGCTGCGTTCGAAGTCGGCTCGGATACCTGCTTTGTCGCGCCGCAGCCAGGCCCCCAATTCGAGGTTGTCGGCGATGCTCTGGCGGGCCAGCACCCGGCGACCCTCGGGGCAATGGCCTATGCCGAGTTTGACTGTGCGCTCGGTGCTGATGCCGTTGATGCAGCCACCGTGCCAGCGAATCGCGCCAGAGGCGGCCCCCACCAGCTGGGAAATGGCCTTCAGGGTGGTGCTTTTACCAGCGCCGTTTGCACCGAGCAGGGTCACCAATTCGCCTTGCATGACCCTTAGGTCGATGCCATGCAGGGCGGTGATGCCGCCATAGCGAACCGTTAGGCCTTCCAGCTCCAGCAATGCCGCTGTCATGGCTGCCCCCCCAGGTAGGCCTCAATCACGGCGGGATCTTGGCGTACCTGTTCTGGGGTGCCGAGGGCAATGCGGCAGCCGAAATTCAGTACCGCCAGCCGGTCGCATAGCCCCAGCATCAAAGGCACGTGGTGCTCAATGATCAACACCGTGAGGTTGAACTGCTCCCGTATCTGCCTGATTAGGTCGCTCAACCCATCCTTCTCATTGGCGTTCATGCCGGCGGCCGGTTCGTCGAGCAGCAGCAGCTCCGGCGAGCTGGCCAGGGCCCTGGCGATCTCAAGGCGGCGGCGGTCGCCGTAGGCGAGGGAGGCGGCATTTTGTTCGCCCAGCTGGCCGATCTCCAGCAACTCCAGGAGGCCCTGGGCCCGCTCCACCAGCTCCCGCTGCTTTTGCCGCGCCAGGCCCGTGCCCAGCAGGGCTGCCCCCCAGGGCACGAGGTCGTGGCGGTGGAGCCCCACCATTACGTTTTCGCGGCAACTCATCGACTGGAACAGCCGCAGGTTTTGAAAGGTGCGGGCGATCCCCAGCCGGGCAATGCGGCTGGCATCAAGGCCGTTGATTTGGCCGCCTCGCCAGAGCAACTCACCCTCGCTGGCGTCAGTGACCCTTGAGATCAAATTGAAAAGGGTGGTTTTACCGGCGCCGTTTGGCCCCAGGAGCCCAAAAATCTCGCCGCTATTGATCTGCAGGTTGATGCCTTTGAGGGCCTGGATGCCGCCGAAGCGCACCCCCAGATTGCGGGTTTCGAGCAGGGGTGGGGAGCTCATCTTTTAGGAAGATTCCCCCTTAGCCAACCCAACAGGGCCGGATTAATTAACCCCTGGGGCAGTAGCAAGGGGCCCACCAGGATCACCAGGCCAAAAACGATTAGACGCAGGTCACCGACCGGTCGCAGGAGTTCGGGCAGGGCGGTGAGCACCAGCCCCCCCAGCACCGGCCCGGCCCAGGTGCGTGAGCCACCAAAGACCACAAAGGCGAGGGTGGTGATGCTGGCGTCAAAGTTGCCAAGCCGTGCATTCCAGCTGTTGAGGAAGTGGGCGCTGATGACGCCCGTGAGGGCCGCCACCACCGCACTGAGCACGAAGGCCACCAATTTGGCCCGTTCCGTATCTATGCCCTGGCAGGCGGCGGCCAATTCGTCGTCGCGGATGGCTGCCATGGCCCGGCCGAGGCGATTGCGCTCCAGCCGATCGCACAGCCAGCAGACCAGTGCCAGCACGGCCAGGCTGAAAACCGCATAGCCGGCGGGATCGTTGAAGGGCTGGGGGATGCCGAAGATTCCCACCGCTCCCCCCAGCGACTCCTGGTTGAGGGTGGTGACCCGCAGAATTTCAACCAGGGCAATGGTGGCGATTGCCAGGTACACCCCCCGGAGCCGCAACACCACCTTGCCGATGCCGGTAGCTAGCAACCCGCAGAGCAGGCCAGCCAGCAGCATCTCCAGCAGCACAGAGCTGATCGGATAGGTGGTATCGCTGCCGCCAAGGGCGCCCACCCGGGTGGAGAGCAGGGCCGCCGTGGTGCCGCCGATCGCATAGAAGCCCGGGGTGGCCAGGGAAAGCTGGCCGCAGCGCAGGGGCAGATAGACCGAAAGCCCGAGCAGGGCCCCTATCAGCATCTGTACAAACAGGCTGGTTTCCATTCCTCCTCAAACCTTGGTGGGCAGAACCTTGCCCAGCAGACCCTGGGGCCGCACCAGCAGCATCACAAACAGAAAGCCGTAGGCCACCACATCGCGATAGCCAGATAGGTCGGCGGGCACGCAGGCCTCTGCCAGGCCAATGATTAGGCCCCCCAGCACCGCCCCGGGCACGCTACCCAGACCGCCAAGTACCAAAACCCCCAGGCCCTTGAGGCCATAGCCAATGCCGAAATAGGGGCCGGCGATGCTGACACTCAGCCCCACCAGGCCGCCGGCAATGCCCGCCAGGAAACCGCTGAGGCCAAAGGCGATTTGGATCATGCGGCCGCTGGGAATGCCTAAAAGCTGGGCGGTGATTGGATCCTCGGAAACGGCCCGGAGCGCCTTGCCGCTGCGGCTCCCATCGATCCAAATGCTCAGAACCACCACCAGGCCAGCTGCCACGGCCAGCAACAGCAATTGGACCGTGCGTACCTGGGCGCCCAGCAGCTGAATCGCCGCCGGCAGGTTCCCCAGGCTTCCGGTGGGGATGGCATAGCTCTCGGCCCCCACCAGCAGCTGGATCAGGTTCACGAGCACCACCCCAGCCCCCAGGCTGGTGATCAGGGCCAGCAGGGGGTCCGCTCCCTGGGCCCGCAGGGGGCGGAAGGCGATGCGCTCGATCACCAGGGCCACGGCCGCCGCCATCAAGCCCGCCAAGGGCAGGGCAAGCCAGAAGGGCAGGGCAAAGGGAAGTTGCAGGCCGGCCAACAGTCCGTTGGCCCCGGCGCCACCACCGATCAGGAAGTAGGTGAAGTAGGCCCCCAGGGTGAACACGGCCCCATGGGCGAAGTTGATCACCCCCAGCACTGAAAACACCAGGGTGTAGCCCAGGGCAAACAGGGCATAGACCGCTCCGGTGGAGAGGCCGTTAAGTAGCAATTGCACCAGGTCTTGCATGGTTTAGGGCTGCAGCACGAAGCGACCACTGCGGCCATCGGCATCCATGCTCACCCGCGCCACGCTGAAGTCGCGCTGCACCACCTCCCCTTCCGGCGAGAAGCGCAGCTCCCCCAGGGGGGTTTGGTAGGTGCCCGCCAGCAGGGTCTTGAGCAGGCGCTGGCGTAGGTCGGCCAGCGGCAGGGAGGTGAGGCTCTGGCCCTTGGGAAGGGTGCCCTTGAGCTTGGCCAGGGCTTCGTGCACCACCTGGTAGCCGGTGTAGGCCTGGGCCGTCACCTGGGGTGGCACGGCATCGGCGGATCGGCCCCGGCGGAACAGCTTTAAAAGGTTGCGGTTGCTGGCGTTGTCGAGGCTGGGGTTATAGGCCTGGGTGATCAACATTCCATCGCAATGCTTCTGGCATACGGGGTAGATGTTTGGGGTGTTGAGCCCATTTCCGGCCACGATTTGTCCCTGATAGCCGAGTTCCCGCAATTGGCGCACCAGGTTGCCGCCGTCGGCCACCAGCGCCGAGATCACCACCAGTTGGGGCCGGCTGCGCAGCACATTGGTGATTGGGATTTGGAAATCGGTGTCGGCCACGGAGGTGCGCTGCACCGCCACCAGATCCAGGCCCTTGGCGCGGATCGCCTTCTGGAAAATCTGCGTTTCCGAGGTGCAGAAGACGTCGTCTTGGGCGAAGAACACCGCAACCCGACGGATGCCCGGGTTGAGTTGCAATGCCTTGGCCAGGGACCGCGGAGCCACCACCGTCACCGGTGAGGCCACCCGGGCCACAAAGGGGCCGAGCTGGGGGATGCCTGGGGCCGTGGTGGAAACCCCGATCACCGGAATCCCGGCCCGGTCGGCCATCGGCATCACGGCAAAGCCCTGCTGGGAAAGGGATGGCCCCAGGATTGCCACTGGTTTGGCGTTGATCAGGCGGCGAAAGGCAACTGTGGCTCCCACTTCATCGCTGCCGGTGTCTTCCAGTTCCAGCTCCAACCTCGGCTGTAGCTGGGCAAACTGCAGCTTCGCCAGATCCAAGCCGGTGCGGGCGTCCTGGCCCAGCAGACCGGCATTGCCGGTGAGGGCGATGCCGGCGCCCAGGCGAAGTTGGTCGCTGCGGTTGCTGCTGCAGCTGGCAAGGGCGGCACCAAGACCCACCAGGGCCAAAGCTTTCTGGACGCGACGCAAGAGATCCATCAGTTCAGGGGAGCCATAAGTTCAGGGGAGCCATAAGTTCAGGGGAGCCATAAGTTCAGGGCAATAAGGCAAATCGACCGCTGCGGCCGCCGGGGTTCATGCGCACCTGGGCCACGAAGAATTCTTTTTGCACCACCTCACCAGTAGGGGTAAAGCTAATTTTGCCTAGGGGGGTCTGATAGGTGCCGCCCAGGATTTCATCCATCAGGGCCTTGCGGGCTGCTGCCACTGTTAGAGATTTGAGTGGTTTTTGGGTGTCAAGTCGGCGCAGGGCTTCGCCGATTACCTGCATGGCGGTATAGGCCTGGGCGGTTAGTTGGGGTGGAATTGTGCTGGCATTGGGGTTGCGGCTTTGGGCCTTAGCAAAGGCGGCAAGGAATACCTGATTGGCAGGATTCTTTAGTTCGGGGCTATAGGCTTGGGCTATCAGGATGCCGTCGCAATACTTTTGGCAGATCGGGTAGATGTTTGGTGTATTCATGCCGTTGCCCACCACGATCATGCCGCGATAGCCCAGCTCCCTCAACTGGCGCACCATGTTGCCCCCATCTACGGCTTGGAGGCTCAACACAATCAGATCCGGTTTCTTGCTGAGGGCAGAGGTGATCTGATTTTGGAAGTCTTGATCGTTCAGCTGGGTGCGCTGCACCGTCACCGGTTTCAGGCCCTTGTTGGTTAGCGCCTTCTGGAAGATCACCGTCTCAGCGGTGCTGTAGGCATCGTCCTGGGCATAGAAAACTGCCGCTCGCCTAATGGCGGGATTGATTTGCAGGGCCTTGGCAATTGAGAGCGGCGCAATTACGGAGCTTTGGGCAGAAACACGGCTAATGAAATGGCCGATTTCAGGTATGCCGGTGGCGGTGTTCGACGGGGCCACCACAGGTACCCCGCGCCGCTGGGCAATGGGGTCTGCTGAAAAAGCTTGTTGGGAGAGGGTGGGGCCAATCAGGGCCAACACGCCCCGATTGATCTGGAGATTGAAGGCAGCGTTGGCGCCAGGCTCATCACTGCCGCTGTCTTCGATCTGCAGGGAGATTGCTTGGCCGTTGAGTTGGGCAAGGGCGAGGTCGATGCCGATTTTTTGGTCTTGGCCATAGACATTGGCATTGCCGGTGAGCGCCAAAACAGCCCCCACCGGTATGCCCTTAGTGAGGTTTACGGGCCCATCCGCAGACCTATTGCTGCAGCCGGCGAGCAGGGCCGTAGCCGCCAGCAACGCAATCAGCTTTGGCCTGAAGCTGCGCCCCATCAGGCGATGGCAGCGAAACTCTCGCGGAAGGCCGCCAGGGTGGCGTCGATGTCGGCGTCGGAGTGGGCCAGGGAGGTGAAGCCCGCCTCGAAGGCACTCGGGGCCAGGTAGACACCCCGCTCGAGCATGGCCCGATGGAGCTTGCCGAAGCGCACCGTGTCGGCGGCCTTCGCCTGTTCGAAGTTGTGCACCGGGCCTTCGCAGAGAAAAAAGCCAAACATCGCGCTGATCGAACCACTGCAGATGGGCAGACCAGCGGCCTTGGCCGCTTCCTGGATGCCGTCGCTGAGACGCTTGGTGATGGTCTCAAGCCGGTCGTAGGTGCCGGGCTGCTTCAGCAGCTCCAGGGTCTTGATCCCGGCGGTCATGGCCAGGGGATTGCCGCTGAGGGTGCCGGCTTGATACATCGGGCCCGCGGGAGCCACCATCGCCATGATGTCGGCCCGGCCGCCATAGGCCCCCACCGGCAAACCTCCGCCAATCACCTTGCCCATGGTGGTGAGGTCCGGGGTGACGCCGAATTTGGCCTGGGCGCCGCCGTAGCTGATCCGGAAGCCGGTCATCACTTCGTCGAACACCAAAAGGGCACCATGCTCCTTGGTCAGTTCGCGGATGCCCTCCAGGAAGCCAGGTTCGGGGGTGATGAATCCGGCGTTGCCCACCACGGGCTCCAGGATTACGCCGGCTATTTCGCCGGGGTTCTCCGCGAAAAGCTGTTTGACGGCCTCTAGGTCGTTGTAGGGGGCGGTGAGGGTGCTGGCGGCGGTGCTGCGGGGCACGCCGGGGGAGTCGGGCAGCCCGAGGGTGGCAACCCCAGAGCCCGCCTTCACCAAAAACATGTCGGCATGGCCGTGGTAACAGCCTTCAAATTTGATGATCTTTTCGCGGCCGGTGAAGGCCCGCATCAGCCTCAGCACCGACATGCATGCCTCGGTGCCGCTGTTGACGAAGCGCACCATCTCCACCGAGGGCACCGCCTCGATAACCATCTCGGCGAGGGTGTTTTCCAGGGCGCAGGGGGCCCCAAAGCTGGTGCCCCTATCGAGGGCTTCATGGAGGGCCGCCAACACCTCTGGGTGGCTATGGCCGCAGATGGCGGGCCCCCAGCTGCCGATGTAATCGATGAAGCGGTTGCCGTCCACATCCCAGGCGTAGGCGCCTTTGACCCGATCGAAGATCAGGGGTTGGCCCCCAACCGACTTGAACGCCCGCACCGGTGAGCTGACGCCACCTGGCATCAGCTTTTGGGCGGCACTGAAGAGTTCCTGGGAACGGGAGGTGTTCAAGGCAGCAGCCGACACGGGAGCCGAGGTCAAGGGGGAAAGCCAGCGAAAGACCGCCGCCCATCTTGACCCAGAACCGGCAATAACGGTTACTAGTTAGGTTGATCCCGAGTTGAGCCCACCAAAATTGGCGGGTTGGGGCGAGAACAATTGGGCATTAATTGGCCAGCTCTAGAACGCCAACTGCGCCAACTGCTGCCCCAGAGGGCAGTGGTGTCAGCCAGGCAGGAGCTGCTTTCCTACGACTGCGACGGCCTGACCCTTAGCCGTCACCAGCCGCCCCTGGTGGTTTTGCCAGAAACCACAGCTGAGGTGTCAGCGGTGCTGGGGCTCTGCCATCGCGAGGGGGTGCCCTTTGTGGCCCGGGGCAGTGGCACGGGCCTTTCCGGTGGGGCCGTGGCCGAAACCGAATGCCTGGTGATCGCCACCAGCCGCATGCGCCGGGTGCTGGCAATCGACCTGCCCAATCGACGCATCACCGTGCAGCCAGGGGTGATCAACAACTCGGTAACCCGGGCCGTGGCGGGCGATGGCTTTTATTACGCCCCCGATCCCTCCAGCCAGGTGGCCTGCAGCATCGGCGGCAACATCGCCGAAAACTCCGGGGGGGTGCACTGCCTCAAATACGGGGTCACCAGCAACCACGTTTTGGCGATGGAAGTGGTTTTGCCCGATGGCAGCGTGATCCAGTTGGGCAGCGAGCTCGATGAGGCCCCAGAGCTTGATTTACGCGGAGCTTTTGTCGGTAGTGAGGGCACCCTGGGTGTGGCTACGGCCATCACCTTGAGGTTGCTGCGCAAGCCCCAGAGCGTGGCCGTGCTGCTGGCCGATTTCAGCTCGATGGAGGCCGCTGGTGAGGCGGTGCGGCTGGTTACGGCGGCAGGGGTGCTGCCGGCCGGGATGGAAATGATGGATCGCCTCTGCCTGGAGGCCGTGAACAACGCTTTTGGGATCGAGGAATACCCGGCCGATGCGGCGGCTGTGCTGTTGATCGAGCTCGATGGCCAGGAGCGGGAGGTGGCCGAAGCAGTTGAGCTGGCCACCGATTTTTGCCGCCAGGCGGGGGCCCGTTCGGTGCGGCAGGCCTGGGATCAGGCCGAACGGGATTTGCTCTGGAAGGGCCGGAAGTCGGCGATTTCCGCCCTGGGCCGCAGCTACCCCAATTACTACCTCCAGGACGGTGTCGTCCCCCGCAGCGCCCTGCCCCAGGTGTTGGCGGCGATCGAGCAGCTCAGCCAGAGCTATGGCCTGCCAGTAGCGAATGTGTTCCATGCCGGAGATGGCAATCTCCACCCCCTGATCCTCTATCGGGCCAATGAGCCGGGGATCAAGGAGCGGGTCCAGGAACTCGGTGGCGCAATCCTGCGCCTGTGCGTCGATGCCGGCGGCAGCATCACCGGTGAGCACGGGGTGGGCTCCGATAAGCGTTGCTACCTCGATTGGATGTACAGCAGCGACGACCTGGCCACCATGCAGTTGGTGCGTCAGGCCTTTGATCCGCTGCGCAGGGCGAATCCGGGCAAGATCTTCCCCACCCCCCGCAGCTGCGCCGAATCGGCCAGGCGAGTCGAGGTGTTGGCGGCCGAGGGGGTACGCCTGCCGGCAGGGGCAGAGGTTTTTTGATTTTTATTCCTCTGGCGGCCAGGCCAGGTTGACCACTACGGGGGCATGGTCACTGGGTTGGATGTTGCCTCGGGTGGCCTTGTGGATCACGCAGCCAGTGGCGCAGTCGAGCAGCTCTTCGCTCAGATAGATGTGATCGATCCGCCAGCCCCTGTCGCGGTCCCAGGCGCCGGAGCGGTAATCCCACCAGCTCCAGTGGCCAGTGTCCGGTTCGAAGACTCGAAACACGTCGCTGAGGTTTTCCCCGAGGGCCTCGCGCAGGGCCTCGCGCTCAGGGGTGCTGGCCATGATGCCGCCGGTTTGGCGGCCTGGGTCCGGCAGATCCCGCGCCTCAGGGCCAATGTTGAAGTCGCCCACCATGCAGAGGGGGTCGCCCTGGTCGCCCTGGATTGCCAGATAACGCTTCAGACAGCCCAGCCATTCCAGTTTGTAGGGGTATTTCTCCGAATTGAGGGCTGAACCGTTTGGCACATAGAGATTGAGCACCCTGACCCCTTCCACCAGGGCGCTGATCACCCGCTTCTGTTCGCTCAGTTGGGCTGCCCCGGGATCACCGCTCAGCAGGGCATCGAAGCCGATTTGCACATCCTCCAGGGGAGAGAGGCTGAGCATGGCGACGCCGTTGTAGGCCTTCTGGCCACTGATCGCCAGCTGGTAGCCGAGGTCTTCAAAGGCACTGCGGGGGAACAGCTCATCGGTCACCTTGGTTTCCTGAAGGCAGAGCACATCGGGGCGTTCCTGCCCGAGCCAGGCCACCACCTGGTCAAGGCGGGTGCGAACTGAATTGACGTTCCAGGTGGCAATCCGCATCAAAAAAACAAATAAACGGAACTGTCGGGTCCCGTGGGGTCCCCTAGCATCGGCCCATAAGCGGGGGTGCTGCCATGGAAGGGTGCCAAATGGGTAGATCGTTTGTGGTGCTTGGCGTGGGCACCTTGATGGGGTTTGGTTTGGCCACGGCCCAGTCGGCTTTGGGCCAGCCAGCTTCGGGCTCCGGCCAGACCTACTCCAGCCCCCAGATGCAGCGGGAGCTCGATTACGGCTCCGGCAAATCCCAGGACACCAACATCTTCAACACGGCCAATCCGATTGACCTGATGAACAAGTTGCGCAAAAACAGTGCCATGGATGAGGCCACCAACCCGTCCGATGCGGTGGATGCGGCCCTCAAGGGTTTTGACGCCCCGGCAACCCCTGCCCCGAAGGCTGGTTCAGCCCAGGTGAAGGCGCCTTAGCTCCAGGCCCTCCAGCAGCCAGGCCCTCCAGGCCCCAGGCCGTGGCCAGCCCGTTCCAGGCCGCCTGGTTTTTGGCAGGCACCCTTTGACGGGCCAGCTCTAGGGCCTTCTGGGCGCCGCTGTTGTCGCCCCGTTGGCGCAGCAGCAGGGCCATGGCCAGTTGGGGGCGGGGATCCTTGGGGAAGGCGGCGGCCAGCTTGACCAGCAGGGCCTGGGCCTGGCCCCCTTGGCCCTGGCGTTCGAGCACATTCGCCAGCAGCAGCCCCAGGTCAAGGGCCTGGGGCTGTAGTTGGGGCTTGCTTGCCCCATCAAAGGCCGCCTGCAGCTGGCTGATGGCCAGCACTCCCCGGCCCGATTCCACCTGCAGCAGGGCCATCAACTGCAGGGCCTGGATGTTGTTGGGATCTTGGTTGAGCAGTTGGCGCACTTCCCTTTCAGCGCCTGCCCGATCGTTTTGGGAGCGGCGCAGTTCCGCCAGCACCAGCCGCAGGCCCGGCCGCTCCGGTTGTTGGTCGGCCAGCCGCTCGGCCAGCAGGGTGGCCTCCGCCTGGCGATTGAGGCCAATCAATAGCTCCAGCAGCCGTTGCTGATCGGCGGCAGAGGCGTTGCCGCGGTCGAGCTGGCTCTGCAAATCGGCCACCTGGCGCCCCAGGGCCTGCTGTTGGCTGGCCCTGCCGGGGGGCGATTGCAGTTGACCAAGCCACCAGCCCCCGACCAGGCCCAGGCCCACCAGGCACCCGGCCCCAAGCAATAGCCAGCGCTTCAGGTGGGACGGGGCAGGGGCCATCCGGTGGCGGGTGTGCAGCTGGCTCCAGTTTGCCTTGGCCGCCGTGGCCCTTGCGCCCACTGACATTTGGACGCTTACACTGGTAGCCATGCGTCACCATCCGATTTCCCCGGTCACCGAACCGATGCAGTACCGGGCCATTGGCGTGGTGCGGGGGATTTACGTGCCTGCCGATCCTGCCCAGCTCACCCGGGGGATGATTCGCACCGCAGATGGCAGTGAAATAGAGGCCGTGGTCTTAGGACGCCTGCTCACCTTGATGAAGCGCCACCTCAATCTCGAGGAACCCCATCTCTGGGTCGTATATCCCCGCTCCCGTGAGGAGGCTGGCCTGCATCTACAGATGGTCGGCGTTTGGGAGCCCAGCACCCTGGCAGATGCGGAAGCGAGCGACCAAATCCCCGAGGGCGACGACTACCTCTCTATCCGCGGGGAGCTGATCTACACCCGCCCTGAAACTGGCGATTTGGTGATCAAGGTGCGGCAAATGCCCCGGCCCGATGGCAGTAGGCCCGTGCCGTTCAAGCTGCAGTTGAAGGGCGATGTGCCCCTGGAGCACCTGCGCCACTTCGTGGATCTGAATGTGCGCCGCCAGGGCGAATTGCTACAGGTCGAAGCCTGTGAAGTGGTGGGTCCGGTGGCCCAGCGCGGCAACCGGGGCGGCAAGAAACGTCCCCCTGCGGCCGGTGGTGCCAGAAGTGCCACCAAGACTGCCAGGCCCAGTCGCTAGGCGATCGGGTGCAAACCAGCCCTAGCCCACTCGCATGAAACAACCGCTGGGGGCTGGCTTCGTGGTTTTTGGGGTCACAGGCGTTGCGGTGGTTGGGCCCCTGCTCGGACTATCACCCGCCTGGATTGCCCTGGCTGCAGGCTTTGGTTTGGCGGCCCTCACCGTGGATGCGGCCCGTTTTGGTGGCCGCGGCGGCCATCTCTTGGCCGAGGCCCTACCTGGCGGTGAAGCCCGGTTGCGCCGCATTGCGGTCCACGAAGCCGGCCATGTTTTGGTGGCGGGCCATGAGCAGATGCCGGTGGCCCAGGTGCTGGTGGGCAGCCTGGCCTGTCTTCAGGCAGGCCTGCAGAGCAATGGCTGCACCCAGCTGGAGCCGCCGGCCCACGCCAAGTTGGCGCCAGCGGAGTTGCGTCGCTGGAGTCGGGTGCTGCAGGCGGGCATGGTGGCCGAACAGCTGGTCTATGGAGAGAGCTTGGGCGGGGCCGATGACCGGGCCCTTTTGGGCCGCCTTTGGGGCCTTTCCGGCCAGGATGCCCAGATGGCCCAACTGGAGCAACGCCGGGCCCGCCGGGAGGTGGAGCAGTGGTTGGGGCAACGCCAGGCCGAACTGGAGTCTGAGGCTGAACTGCTGCTGCAGATGGCTCCCCGCCTAGTGCGTTCCCAGCCTGCTGCCATGCCTGCTTCCCAGCCGCCGGAGTTGGAGCGATGAGTCGGCTGGCCATAGTTGATTGCCCCTCTGGCCTGGCCGGCAACATGTTGCTGGCGGCCCTTTTCGATCTCGGATTGCCGCAGCAGGTGGTGGACCTACCCCTGGCGGCCCTGGGGCTGGAGCGGGCCTATCGCCTCGGGCTGGAGGAGCGCCAGAGCGCCGGTTTGCGGGGCTTGCACCTGGAGGTGACCCCGCTCGAGCAGCAGCCACCCCACCGGCATTGGTCCCAACTACGCCTGCAGATCCAGCAGGCAGCCTGGCCCGAGCTTCTGAAAAGCAAGGTGCTCGAGGTTTTTGGCCTGCTGGCCACGGCTGAGGCGGCAGTCCATGGCATCGAGCCAGAAAAGGTGCATTTCCACGAGGTGGGAGCGGTGGATTCCCTGGTGGATGTGGTGGGGGTGTGCGCCGGCCTAATCCATTTCGGCGTGGACGGGCTTGTTTGCACCCCCCCTCCAGCCGGCCATGGCTCGGTTCAAACGGCCCATGGAATCCTGCCCCTGCCTGCCCCTGCCGTACTGGAGCTGGCCCGCCTCAAGAAGGTGCCCCTGGCCAGCAGTGGCTCCTATCCAGCGGGGGAACTCACCACCCCCACGGGGCTGGCGCTGGTGGCCTGCTGGGTTCAAAGCTTTAGTCAGGCCCCCGACCATGTGCCGGCTTCGATTGGGGTGGGTTTGGGTAGTCGTCAGTTCGCCGTAGGTGCCGATCAGCCCCCCCGCCCGAACCTGTTGCGCATCACCCTGGCCTCCCCGCCCCAACTCCTGGGGCAGCGAGAAGCTGGCGATAGCGCCCAGCCCAGCCTGGAAACCCTGGTGGTGCAGCAGGCCCAGGTGGACGATGCGACCCCAGAGGATTTGGCCTATCTGCTCGAGAGGTTGCGTCAGGCGGGCGCCCTGGAGGTTTTTAGCCAGGCGATTGCGATGAAAAAGGGCCGGCCGGGCCAGCTGGTGACGGCCCTGGTGCGACCGGAAATGGCCGCTGAGCTGCGCCTGCTTTGGTGGCAGCACAGCAGCAGCCTGGGCCTAAGGGAGAGCACCCAAAACCGCTGGGTGCTGCCCCGCCGCAGTCGCAGGCTGCAAACCCCCTGGGGGGAGGTGGGGATTAAGGAGGCCCTGCTGCCCGATGGCCGTTGGCGAGCTAAGGCAGAACATGCCGACTTGGTGGCCCTGTCGGAAAGCCAGGGGCTTGCCCTCGACCAGGTCAGGGCGGCGGTGGAGGGACTGCTGTGAAGCTTGCGGCGCTGGATCTGAAGAAGTGGATTTCGCTGCTGAGTGCTGGCTTTTTGCTGGCGGCCCTGGTGGGCCATGGGCGGCAGCTGTTGCAGTTGAGCCTTGATGGCCAGGGTTGGTTGTGGTTGTTGCTGGGGGTGGGCCTCAGCCTGCTCAGCCTGGTGGCCAATGGCCTGGCCCTGGGGGTGGTGCTCCAGTGGTTGGGCCTGATCCCCCGCTGGCAGGCCCTGGTGCTGGCCTACCTACAAACCAACCTGCGCAAGTATTTGCCAGGCGGGATCTGGCACCTCAGCGCCAGGGTCAACCTTTTGCGGAGTGCGGGTGCCCCCTTGGCAGCGCCGACATCGGGGGGCGTGGCCCTGTTGGCCGTGTTGCTCGATCCCCTGGTTGCCGCTGTTATGGCCCTGGCCCTGGTGGCCTTGGGTGGTTTGCAGGGGGGCTTGGGCCTGCTCTGCCTACTGCCCCTGCTGCTGCTCTTGCCCCGCTGGCTGAATCCCCTGTTGGCGTGGCTGGAAAGGCGCCGGGCCCCTGAGCTGGCATTGGAAAATTGGCAGGGCCTGGTGGACCAATCTCCCCGGCTGCCCAGCTACCCCTGGCCCCTGCTGCTGGCCCAGCTGGGTTTTGTCTTGCTGCGCTTTGCGGGCTTTGCCTGCTGCGTGCTGGCCTTTGATTTGCAGTGGTCCCTGGAATGGACCGGCTGGTTGGCGGGCTTCGCCCTGGCCTGGACCGCCGGCCTGGTGGTGCCAGGGGCCCCGGGGGGGCTGGGGGTGTTTGAGGCCGTGTTGCTGCTGAGGCTGGGCTTTGCCGTGCCAGAAGCCCCGATCCTGGCCATCGCCATCAGCTACCGGCTGGTGGTGAGCCTGGCCGATTTACTGGCGGCCTCCACTGCCCGCCTTGATGCAGCCAGGATCAATGGTGGGAGTTCTGGTGTGGATCGAAGCTAAAGCCGGTCATTGCAAAATTTGTGCCGTCAAATTAATAAATCCCAATTTATTTGAGGTGCCCTTGTGATGGCTGATTAGCTCGGTTATTTGTTTGGGCGCGGTTGAATTAGCAGCTATGCTGCAGAAAGAAGTTGATTTTCCGATGCAGGAAGTTCCCCAGGTCCCCAGGCGCTCCAGGCTTGCCAAGCAACTCGAGTTGCGCCTAGAACGCATGATTTGGCGGTTTCGGCTGATTGCAATTGTGCCGGTGTTGATGAGCCTGCTCAGCACCCTGCTGACCTTTGCCATCGGCACCCGTGAGATTTTTTATTCGATCGGTGTTTACTTTGAAAAGCCGGGAGGCCATGCAGAAATCTCTTACTACAAGGCTTTGGCTGGGGTGGTTTCTGGCATTGATTTTTATCTGATTGGGGTTGCTTTGTTGATATTCGGCTATGGACTCTATGAATTGCTGCTTTCGCCGCTAGATGCCTATCGCGAGGAGACCAACCATGCCGATGGTTCGGGTCTACTAGATATCAAGAATCTCGATCAGCTCAAGGAAAAGCTGGTCAAGGTGTTGATCGTGGCGTTGATTGTGTCGGCTTTCAAGGCCATGCTTTCGATTGAGGTTAAAGATGTGCAAACACTGGCCTATTTCTGCCTTTGTGTGTTGGCGCTTGCCCTGAGTAGTTTCCTGCTTTCCCTAAAGGTTGAGAAAAAGCACTAATTCGCCAAAAATCAACCACCTTTTTTCCACGGTTTCCTACGTGAAGACGGTGCAGGCGGTAAAGACTGAGGAGTCGGTGGAGGCGGTGGCGTTTATTCGCAACTGTGCCTATTGTTGAGAAGTTCCAGCCCAGCCCAGTGCCGTGCCTTCGCCAGCCAGCCCAGTCGGCAGCACCACGGGACTGCGCTCCAGCCTGCATGACCGCGGCCAGCGCCTAACCCCCCAGCGCCAAAAGGTGCTCGAGCTTTTTGAGCGAATCGGCGAAGGTAGCCATCTCGGTGCGGAGGAGGTGCACCAACGTTTGCTGCGCAGCGAGGAGAGGGTTTCGCTGGCAACGGTTTATCGCACCCTGCGTTTGCTGAGCGGCATGGGCCTGCTGCAGGAATTGGAGCTCCCGGAGGGGGGTCGGCGTTTTGAGTTGGCAAGCGATGCTCACCGCGACCACCACCACCTGGTGTGCGTTCGCTGCGGTCGCACTGAGGAATTTGAAAACACTGAGGTGTTGGCAGCTGGCGAACAGGCTGCTTGCAGCCATGGTTTTCGCCTACTGGAGTGTGTTCTAAACGTGCGAGCCCTTTGCCCAGATTGCGCTGCTGGCTAGGGGCCTGGAAGGTCTAGCGGTTCTGGCGCACTCGAACTGGCACCAGCACCGGCTGCATCAGGCCGCCGCCGCCATTGTCGTCGTCGGAGTCGGCGGTGAGCAGGAAGGCCAGGGCCAGCACAGCCAAAACCCCGGTGAATAGGAGCAGTTCGGCCATGACTTACCTGCGAGATGTGACAAATCTAGTCGGTTTCGACTGAAGTGGTGTAGCAACCGTTCCCCTTTAGCTGAACCCCTTGCCGGCATTTTTGGCCACGCAGGCTTGCAGTTGCTGGCGCAACTTGGCGTGATCCAGCTTTTTGCCGATTAAAACGATTTGGTTTTTGCGCTCCTGGCTGGGCCAATCGGAATCGTCGATCGAAAAGCGTTTGCCGGCCAGGTGAAACACGTGGCGCCGCTCACTTTCGTTGAACCAGAGGATGCCTTTTGCCCTGAAAACCGAGCCAGGCAGCTGGTTGTCGAGGAAGTTTTGGAATTTGCGCAGGGCAAAGGGGCCCTCTGCTGCAAACGACAGGGAAGTGAACCCCTCAATCGCCTGGTGATCTGGATGGTCGTGATGCTCGTGCTGGTGATGGGCGTGGTCGTGATGCTCATGCCCATGCTCATGGACGCATTCACCGTGGTCGTGGTCGCAGTCGTCGTGGTTTTGGGCGACCACCACCTTGTCGCTCTCAAATAGGCCCACACTCAGCAACAGCGCCAGGGAGACCTCCCCTTTGACCGACCGCAGGATGCGGGCATCGGTTTTGATTTCCCGCAGCTGTTTTTCAAGGGCACCTAGGCGTTCCTCCTCCACCAGGTCGCACTTGTTGAGCAGCAGCATGTCGCTGTAGACGATTTGGGCCCTGGCAACCTCCCCCTCCAGCAGCTCATCGCTGAAGTTTTCGGCGTCTACCAGGGTGATGATCGAATCGAGCCGGGTCTGGTCGCGTAGGTCGCTGCCCAGGAAGGTCATCGCCACGGGGAGGGGGTCGGCGAGGCCCGTGGTTTCGACCACCAGGTAGTCCACGGGATCGGGGCGATCCAGAATTCGATAAACGGCTTCCAGCAACTCTCCGTTTATGGAGCAGCAAATGCAGCCATTGCTCAGCTCCACCATGTCTTCGCCGGTGGCCACCACCAGGTCGTTGTCGATGCCGATTTCACCAAATTCATTCACCAGCACGGCGGTTTTTAGGCCCTGCTGATTGCTGAGGATGTGGTTCAGCAGGGTCGTTTTGCCCGCACCCAGGAAGCCGGTAAGGATCGTTACGGGTAGGGGCTTGGCGCTGGCGGTGCTGCTGGGGCTCATGGATCGGGTGTGCCGCTTACCTAAACCTTAGGAAGCGAGGTGGCGGTAGGGGCTTTGCCATCCCCAATCTCTGCCGGGCCGGTAGCTGGGGCAGGTGTCCAAACCCTCGCATTCACCTCCCCTAGGGGCTCCGTAGGGGAGGTTTGCCGCATCATTGCGCCAGCGCATTGCGCCAGCTCGTGTGAGGACCACCATGAAATTGTTTAAGCAGCTGCTGGTTGCTCCTGCTGTTCTGGGCCTGCTGGCTCCCCTGGCACCTGCTGCCATCGCCGACGAGCAAGTCACCAGCATCGGCCAGTTCTCTGACGTCAAGCCCACCGGCTGGGAATACCAGGCCCTTTCGAACCTGATCGAGCGCTACGGCTGCGTCGCCGGTTATCCCAACGGCACCTACAAGGGCGGCCAGGCGATTACCCGCTTTGAAGCAGCTGCCCTGCTCAACGCCTGCCTTGATCGCGTTACCGAGACCACCGACGAACTGAAGAAGCTGATGAGCGAGTTCCAAAAGGAGCTCACCATTCTTAAGGGTCGTGTTGATGGTCTGGATGCCCGCGTAGGCACCCTGGAAGCTAATCAGTTCTCCACCACCACCAAACTGTCGGGTCTGGCCACCTTTGTGGTGGGGGGAGTTTCTTATTCGGGAAGTGCGTATAATTCAAGCGCAAACACAGTGAATCGTAGTGGCGGTAGATCTGCCGTTACAAATGTCAATTCAAATGTCACTTTTAACTATGACCTTCAGCTGACCCTGGATACCAGCTTTACGGGTAAGGATCTTCTGAGGACTAATCTGCGGGCCGGGAACTTCGGTTCGAGTGCTTTTGGAGGTGAGCCCCATGGTGTAGGCAATTCAGCCGAATTAGAGATTGCCTTCGAAGAAGACTCCGGCGCCGATGCTTTGGGCATCGACAAACTCTATTACCAGTTTCCGATTGGCAAGCAGTTCACGGCCACATTCGGAGCTCGGGTGGGCCAAGAAGATATGTTGGCCCTCTGGCCCAGTGTTTATCCTGCCGATACGGTACTTAACCTGTTTACGGTTAATGGTGCTCCCGCCGCCTATAGCAAAAACCTTGGCGCTGGTGCCGGTCTCTGGTGGCAAAATAAGGGCTGGAGTGTGAGTGCAAACTACGTATCTAACAACGGATCTGATTCTTCTAAGGGTCTGTTTACCGAGAATGCAGGGGGTACGGCGACTGTTCAGCTTGGCTATCAACAGGAGCAGTGGGGACTGGCTGCAATTTGGTCCTATGTGCAGCCCCTCACCCAGTTTGTACCTGGCACAACACCCTTGGTTCATGGTTCCATTGACCATGGAGAAGCTGTTGGCGCCCAAACCAATGCGTTCGGGTTAAGTGGCTTCTGGCAACCGCTGAAAAGCGGTTGGGCCCCATCCATAAGCGTGGGCTGGGGCATTAACAACACAACCTATAGCGTTGCCACAACTGGTAGGCCCAGTGTTAGCCAATCCTGGATGGCGGGCCTGCAGTGGACAGATGTGTTTGCCAAGGGCAATGATTTTGGTTTCGCCCTTGGACAGGCCGTATTCGCCACCTCATTAACCGGTGGAGCAACGCCCAACGACAGCAACTATGCCTTTGAGTGGTGGTATAAAATCCAGGTTACCGATAATATCAGTATTACTCCAGCCCTGTTTTACCTGAATCGCCCTTTGGGTCAGAGAACACCCGCCGACGAAAGTTTCCACGCTCTGGGGGCCTTGGTTAAGACCACCTTCAAGTTCTGATCTTAGATTATGGGGTAATGGTGGCGGGGGAGCTGTCGCTCGGAGCTGGAGTTTCTTTGCTGTTGGAATTGATTGTTTTTTCGTGATTGGCATGCCCTGGCCTAGGCGGTTTGCGGTAGGCGCCGGATCCCCCACCTCCGCAAGCCACTAATTCGTCTGCTTGGGCTGGCGAGCTGTGTGTTGGGGAAAGCGCCGCCATGGATGGGGACGCGATCAAGGTAGAGCTGCCTAGAAAGAGGGCAATAATCTTGAACATGGCATTTGGATTGCTTGGTGTTTTGAGTTTAGGTTTTTTTGAATCTTTTCGATCCATAGGCTGTTAATCAAAACACTTCTTTTGATCAGATTGCCTAATTAGTCGCAATGGCTACTAGCCGTTGGTTGTCCCTGTCCCAGAGCCTAAATTTTGAGCAACCAAGCATGGTTCCCAGTTTGAGTTTGGGCACCTCCTTGAGTAGGTGGGCATTGGCCAGGTGGGCGGCCCTGAGGTTGTAGTTGGGGATTCGCTCGGATAGGTGGTGGATATTGTGGTAGCCGATATCAGCCGTAAACCAGTTCAATAGGGCTGGTAGTACCAGGTAGCTGGTGCCGGATAGGGCCCCCTCTAGGGAGTTCCAGCCTTCGGTGCGATGGGCATAGGTGCCCTCGAAAATATGCTGCACAAAGAAGATCCAGATAAAAAACATGGCGGCAAATGTCAGGGTCAAGCTATACATGCCCAGAATCAATCCGTAGCCCCAGGTGTTGCCGGCCAGAATCAAAATGCCAAATACGCAGATGTTATTGAGCAGTAGGTCCCAAAATTCTGGGTCCTTGGAAATTTTCCCGGTGCGAAGGGCTTTGGCTAGTTCCTGCAGTAGGGATAGGCGCGGTTGGAGTGCAAGGTAAAAAAAGCCGCCTGGAATGGCCATCAATGGGTGGCGCAGGAATCCGTAGAACCATTGCTGCCGGCGGCTGAGCTCGGCAAATTCCTGGGTGGAGAGGAAGTCGGCCACGCCGCGGTAGCGCTCCCAGTCGCCGTTGGTGCGGTGGTGGTAGGCGTGGTCCTTTGACCAGGCCAATTGGGGCATTGCATTGATTAGTCCGAGCAGAAAGCCTGCAATGCGGTTTAGCTGGGGGCTGCGAAATAGGGATTGGTGCCCGCAGTCGTGCATTAGCGAAAAGCAACGCAGGGCAAATAGCACCAGCACCACCCCTATTAGGGGCAGGGCCCAGACGGCATGCTGGGCGGCCTGAATGGCCAGGGCCCAGGCGGCTAGGTAGGGCCCAATGGTGTTTAAAACCTGGAGGGCGCCGCGGCGGTTGCTGCTGCGGACATAGGGAGCAATAACAAAGTCGCTTCGCCGGATTTTGGTGCCCATGGCAGCGAACCTAGGGGACTAGCTACTGGCGGCGGCGAATCGCCTCCGGCTGGTGAGCGCGAGCGCCAATAAAAAGCCGCTGAACTGGACGATCACCACACAGGGGCCGGAGGGCAGGTTGGTGAGGCCGGAACCGAGTAGGCCGAGTAGGGCACAGCTGCCCCCCAGGCCCGCCGATATCAGCACGTAGACGGGGAAGCGCCGGCTCAGCAAGCGGGCGGCGCAGGCTGGGATCACCACAAAGGCGCTGATTAGCAGTACGCCGACGGCCTTAATTGACACTGCCACCACCACCGCCAGCAGGATGATGAAGGCGAGGCGATGGCGGTTTGCCCGCACCCCTAGGGCTCCAGCTAGATCGTCGCTGAGGGTAAGCAGCACCTGGGCCCGCAGGCTCAGCCCCAGGTAAACAGTTGCCGCAACTAGAAGCAGGGCAATTACGCCCAGATCGCTCCAGCTGATGCCGAGGATGTCGCCAAATAGCAGCTGCTGGATGCCGCCCCGGTAGGTCTCCACCAGGCTCAGGGCCACCACGGCGAAGGCCAGGGAGCTCGAATAGACGATATTGAGCAGGGCATCGGCGGGCAGCCCACTGCGGGCCACCAATTGGTTCACCAGCAGGGCAAAAAGCACGGCGAAGGGAATCAGCACCAGGGTGGGGTTGACCCCTAGGAGGATGCCGATGCTGATCCCGAGCAGGGCCGAATGGCCGAGGGCATCGCTGAAGAAAGACAGTTGCCGCAGCACCGCAAAGCTTCCCAGCAAACCTCCCAGGCCGCCGGTGAGCAGGCCACCCACCAGGGCCCGCTGCATGAACGGCTGGGTCAGCACCTCCGCCACCCCCGAGGCATCAACCATGGTTTTCCTTGCTGGGGGTGTGGTGTTGGTGGCGATAGGGCACCACATTGGCCCCATAGAGCTCCGCTAGGCGCGCCGAGCTCAGGGCATGGTCTGGGCTGCCGCTACAGCGCAGCCGGCGGTTCAGGCAAAGCACCTGATCAGAGCTGCGTCTGACCATGTCGAGGTCGTGCGACACCTGCAGCACGGTCCAGCCCTCCTGGCGGCGCAACTCCAGCAACAACTCCTGAAACTGCTCGCTGGAAGGGGCATCGAGGCCGGCCTGGGCCTCATCTAGCACCAACAGTTGCCGGGGCCGCACCACACAAAACGCCAACAGCACCCGCTTGAGCTGGCCACCGGAGAGCTCGTTCAACAACCTGTCCGCCAGATCGGAGCAGGCTGTGCGTTCAAGGGCCCCAGCCACTGCCTGGCTGCGGTGCCGGCCCCCAAGCCAGGCCAGGTTTGGGCCGGGTGGATCAAAGCCAAAGCCCACGAATTCAGCCACCGTCAGGGGAAAACGTCCCTGGAGCGCCAGGGTCTGGGGCAAGTAGGAAATCTGGGCGCGCACCGAACGGGGCAGCTCTCCAGCCGGACCCATTTGCTGGCCGAGGATTTGAACAGTGCCAGCGGATCTGGGCAGCAAGCCGAGCAGGGCGGCCACTAGCGTGCTTTTACCGGCCCCATTGGGCCCCACCAGGGCCGTGTCCGTTTCTGGGTCGAGCTGAAAGCTCACCCCATCCACGGCCAATTGGCCATCGCGCTGGACACTTAGGTCCTGCACCTGTACCACCGGTTGCTGCCCCATCAGTGATCAACCACCAAAGGCCTGGATCAGGTCGGCCACGTTGCGCCGCATCACTTGAAGATAGGTACTGGGGTTGTCGGCGGCCAGGGCTGCGCCGGTTTCGAGGGGGTCAAACACACTGATTTTTACCCCCAGGTCTTGGGCCAGGGTATT